>DASZLH010000132.1:0-12779 GCA_035552495.1 Kapaibacterium sp. (SeqCode)
CGACAGGGCTGCGATAGATGGTGAATGGAACTTATGGAGCTTTCTCCGTCTTTCGAATGATATGAGTACTTCCGCTACAATAAAATTGTACGACATGCTCCGTGTAAAGCTCGGGGAGAACGAAGCTCGGAGTTTCGTGCAGCACTTTGAAGAAAGTATCGAAGAAAAATTTGAGCAAAAGAAGGACATCCTCGCCACAAAATCAGATTTAGCCAATCTTAAAGCCGAAATGTTACTTATGAAGGCGGATATGATTAAGTGGATGTTTATCTTCTGGCTTGGTGGTGTAGGTGTTTTGGCTGGACTTGTCATTGGCGTCGCGAAAGGCCTTGTTCGCTAAGTTATATTGGCTATTACTTCCAATAACCTTGCGGAGTTCGAACAGTTTTTTACACCGCTCGTTAGCGATGTGATGGACCAGCTTGGTCTTCCTTCGCACGTGCTATCGCGCGAGATTCAGTCCTTCGATCCAAACCCTTCTCTCAAAATTGCGGGACTTGCCTATCCATGTCGTGTAATTCCAACAAGTGAGTATGTCGAAATTACGACACTGCTCGAAATGGTCGATAGTATTCCAAAGCATGCGTTCGTGGCTGTCGCCGCGGATGCGGACATCGATGCAGCACTATGGGGCGGGCTGATGTCCACACGGGCAAAAGCTCGGGGCGCCGTTGGGGCGGTTGTCAATGGTGGCGTGCGAGATTTCGAACAAATCGACATGCTCGATTTTCCAGTCTTCGGCTCGTACCGGTCCATCAAAGATATTCGCCGACGCGGTTATATGGCGGAGTACAATTGCAGTATTGATTTTGGCGGAGTTACGATCGATCCCAACGATGTCATTTTCGGAGATGCCAATGGCGTTATTGTTATTCCGCACGAGCATTTTCGTGTTGTGTATGCAGAACTCCTGAAGTCGATCGAAGGTGAGCGAAAAACAGCGAGCGGCCTCAACCAGGGGCGAGCTGCACGAGAGTTATTTTCGGAGTTTGAAACGTTCTAATCGTAATGTCAAAACAGAACGTCATCGATCGAATCCTTACTGAACGCATCTTCGCAGTCGTGCGGTTGAAGCACACGGAAAAAATCGAACATGTCGTGGAATCGCTTGTCAAAGGGGGGATAACGATTATCGAGATCACGATGAATTCGCAGAATGCTGAAGAATCGATTTATCGAATTTCGAAGGAATTTCCGAATTGTCTTATCGGAGCTGGAACGGTAATTGGCGTCGAAGCCTCCACGCGGGCGATCGAAAGCGGCGCGAAATTTCTTGTAAGTCCTGTAACCGATCTCGATATGCTTGCCGTATGCCAGCAGATTGGTGTCGCGTCCATG
The DNA here is from genome assembly GCA_035552495.1 of Kapaibacterium sp. (SeqCode). Lineage (GTDB taxonomy): Bacteria > Bacteroidota > Ignavibacteria > Palsa-1295 > Palsa-1295 > PALSA-1295. Next base: position 1,339 of record DASZLH010000132.1, read on the forward strand.
GCGGGCGCACTAACGCCAACGGAAGCGTGGCAGGCTTCACAAGCCGGCGCCGATTTCGTTAAGTTATTTCCACTTGCAGGACTGGGCCCGCAATACCTTCGCGCAATGCGCGGGCCGCTCGATTCGATCCAATTCGTGCCGACCAATGGCGTGACGCTCGAAAATGTGGCGGAGTGGTTCGAAGCGGGAGCAGCAGCCGTAGGCATTGGCACTCCACTCATAAACGATCGAGATATGGAATCGGGGAATTTCCGCTTAATTGAAAATCGCGCTCGAACTGTTATTCAAAATGCAAAATTTTGAAAAAGCAAAGAGTAAAAAAGAAGGTATAAAGGGGAAAAATATAAATTCTCGCTTTAACCGTGAGACTTTGCCTCTTACTCTCATCCGCACCGTGAGCGAATCGTTTATCGAACGATACCGTCCGGAATCGCAATCGACCGATTGGGGCCAATCGCTTGCAATGTATGGACTTCTGCGCGGTCTCACAGTCGATGACAATCCAAAAGTACGATCGTATCTCCGGAGATGGCTCGCATTCCATCTTGCTGAAGGTATTCCGGTAAATTATTTTTGTGGATCGTGGAGCTTCGGATTACTGTATCCCGATGTCCTTCGTGAATTTCCGGAATTCCAAATTCCGCTTCGAGATACTGCAATTCGAATGTACGAATTTATTACACATAAAGCGCTTCGCAATGGCGATGGTATTTTGCTGCATAATGTCGATCTCCCAAATATTTATATCGACACCGTCTATTATTCTGCAGTCGTTCTGGCAAAGCTCGGTCCCACACTTGGATTACCGTGGCAGGACGAGGCGGTCAAGCAAATCGTCCTCCATCTCGATCGCCTGCAAGACGGAGATAAACCATTCTTCATTCACTGTGAAGAGAATAATCGTGGCACTCGTTCAGAGGGAGGCTGGGCACGCGGTAATGGCTGGGTGATGATGACACTCGCGGAAGTTTTGCCGCTGCTCCCGAAAAACACTTCGCGTTATCGCGATCTGCTTTCTATTTTTCAGGGACTTTCTTCCGCTATCGTTTCGCAACAAACGAAGAATGGCCTTTGGAGAACGATCATTGACGATAAAACAGCCTACGAAGAAATTTCTGCATCGGCGATGTTTGTATTTGCACTTGCAAAAGGTAAGAAGATGGGTATCGGTCCGATGAGTTCGAGCGTTATTGCAAAATCGACAAAGGCGATTCAACAATCGGTCGATGCTCGTGGTTGTGTAATGGGAGTCTCGGAAGGAACATGGCCGGGGACGATCGACTATTATAAATCACTTTCGACTGGCGAGTGGTGGTGGGGCACGGGAGCATTCCTGCTGGCAATGGCGGAGTTAAGCGCAGCATGATTCATATTTATCCTACCATCCAATCTCTCAGTGAAGCTGCTGCGAGCGAACTCGCTCGGTTATCCTCCGAAGCGATTACCAATCGTGGCCGCTTTATGCTCGCGCTTTCGGGAGGCAGCACGCCATGTACTTTATATGAGGTGCTGGCAAAACATTATCGAGATTCCATCGATTGGCAGGATGTTCATATTTTTTGGGGCGATGAACGCTATATTCCTCACGATAACCCGGAAAGTAATTATTTCCTGGCAAAAAAATCATTTCTGGATTACATTAATATTCCATCGGAGAATATTCATCCGATTCCAACTTTGTACTCTAATCCCGAAGAGGCGGCCAGAACCTATGACCGTGAGTTGACTGATATTTTCGGCGGCATAAAACCAGCGTTCGATTTAATCTTACTCGGTCTGGGCTCAGATGGACACACGGCGTCCCTCTTTCCAAGTCTGAAGTTCGAGAAAGATGATTCAAGGAATGTCATCGTCACGGAATCTCCTGCTGGTCCTCGCATTCGTATTTCGCTAACAATGAATGCAATCAATCGAGCGCGGAATATATTCTTTCTCGTTGAAGGAAAAAAAAAAGCCGGAATCTTAAAAAATGTACTCAATAGCACGAAAGAAAAGGAGCCACATTTCCCAGCGTCCCGGATTAAGCCAAACGGGACGCTGACATGGTTTGTGAATCAAGCCGCTGCAAAAGAGTGGGAGCAACCTCTCAAAAAATAAATACGATCGCAAAGCCAATGATTACTCCGATCGCCGCGACCAAATTGAAATTTTTGAGTTTAGGTTCGATGCCTGCCTCACGCAGCAGCATGAAAATACTCCATCGCTGTAGCTCGGGATAATGGTCATCCATGGACCACCGCAAAATGAGATACCGCAACCGTTGGGTCGATGTAAAAAACCAGACGATATACGATGCGATCACAGCAGCCGAACCGCAGCTTGTACCGACGACAAACAGTAGCGCTGCCTTCGTCATACTGAGCAGAATTCGATACCGAAGCCAGTCCCGTTGAAAATCTTCGGTACGATAAAACCCATGCTTGTTCTGATGGAAGGAAAGCCGGACGACGAAAATCGAAAGAATAGCATCGACGGTCGCCATTGCCAACAAAAAAAAGAGAACGCCGACCGGTGGATATCTAATGTCTTTCATTAGATAAAATGTGACCATTACCAAAACGAATGCAACGATCGAAAAATCACTCTGCCAAATTTGAAGGAGCAGACGCGGTGTTTTTTTCTCTTTACTCTGCTCGAGAAATTTTCGAAAGCCGGTCAGGCTTCGAACTGTTTTTACGACTCGATCGGGTCCTTGTTGAATCGCATCGTTGTAGGCCTGTTCCTTCTGGACTTCTTCTCGAACTTCCTGTTCACGTTCAATTTGTTGAATGGCTTCTTCGTGTAGCGCTGGCTCGGATTCGATCTTGTTCGGGGTATTGGTGTGGTCTCTATCCCCATTATGAGAAGATTGTGAAGGGCTTTCACGGAATTCCTCCTCCTTCGAGCTTTCTTGCGACTGACCAAAAGGGGGCATGATGGTATTTGTCAGTCGCATGAGTTTGTTATATTTCGAGAAATTTCGAGGGATCCTCGGCTTGCACTTGGCAAAAAAGCGCCCTATTAAGGGCGTTAATAACGCCTTTTAAAAGGACGCTGGGCCAAAAATCCATTATATTTAATCCTTGGTTCAAGGTCTGTGCCAAGTTTAGTTATGTGCTAAAACTGCAAAATCGATAGTAGATCAGAGAGCAGATGAAACATACCTGCGCGGTCTCTCCGAGTGAGGTCTTATTAATCGCTGGATATGACTTGGAAGATCAAGATAGTCCGAAATGAAAGACTTAAAAAAAAGAAAACCCACGACGCTCGGGCAGGAGTATCGTGGGCTTATCCTAATAAATGAACGAAGAATAAGTTGGAGGACTTATTTTGCGATTTGCAACTTTGTAATGATTAGTTTAATGTGTGTCTCAAAAATCTCTGTTTATAATACGATAAGCGAAGCAATACCTTTGACAAAACCCCATCGCTTTAGATTGGCGACTTCGATCGACGGCTGGCCTGCAAAATAAAACCGAAGTCCGCCAAAACGGGGAAGGTCTGTCAGCAAGCACACGCCCCGCATTTTGATCGAGCGAGCCATGGAAAATTGAACATCGTTCAAATCATAGATCGAACACGGCCCGGCCATGAACGAAGCGCCACGATATCGTTCGCGCTCGAATAGGGTAACCCCAGCTTCCGGAGATTTACGAACGGGTGGGACCAGTGTCTTCATGGCGGTCCATCCGTGGGAAGGATCGCTGTAATCGAGCGATTTGAAATCGTGATCGGGCATAAGAGCGCTGTCATACTCGGAGCTCAGTGCCAAATCTCCAGCATTTTTTGCAGCGCGAAGCCGTACTGCACGACGGTAATCGCGGTCTGCTCGCGCTCGTTCGCTTCGAATAACATTCGAAATTTCCTGGAAATAGGGTGCATATTTCGTTTTTTCTGCAAACGCTTCGAATGCATCGATCGAATCGAACGCCCGAATTACATTCGGCTCCTCGACGATGCTTCCGGCCACGAGGACCGGCTCATACATGTGGTGTATGATACGATCGATGTGAGAACGGCTGAGCAGTTTCCCATCGAAGATAAAGTCGGGCTCGCCATCGGTTGCCGGCTTGTGATGGGGCCGAAAGTCCTGCGGTCCGCCGTGCAATTCGGGCAGATGGCCGATTTCCAGACCCCCATTACCCATCTGCGCTACCGAGTTGGTATCGTTCTCTATGGAGTCCTCATTCCCTACGCCTATTGTCCTGATCATATCTCTGCTTCTCTTTCTATTCTCATCCGGTTTCGCAATATTCCAATCTTTTGGACTTTGCCTACCCAGCCGATTCGAGGGCTTCGGTAGTGCCGGTGAGTTAACGAGTGCAAAAATAACAGGCAATACAGCCTAAAATTCAATCAATATCAGGGTAATTTTCACTCAGGGACCTGAGCGATTTAAAATACTTCGAGGCCGCCCATTAAGTCGGGGCAACCTCTGCAAGTCAGCCTCTAAATAAGGCCTAAGTCTATTATTTACATGGACTTAGGGAGAAATCCATGTGCGAGCAACCGTGTCACAAAGTGTAACCTTGTGGGGAATATTTTTGCTCAGTTTTCATCAAAAGCTCACGCCAAACCGTAGTTTGGAGTGAGATTTTTTTCAATTTTTTTCTTGCAGAATCCCCTAAATCTATTTTTTAGGGGTCCTGCCAAGTCTTAATTCATCGTCGTCGGATCAATAACGATTCCGTACGATGTACCACCGGCTGATTGCCACATGACCTTTAACGTTCCACCGGACGGAGTCTGTACATACGCATTGACACCCTGAGGTATAATGACATTATAGATAGTCGCGCTCTGCACCTGATCGTTCGTGAAGTTCGTCTGGAGCTGCTGGCCTGGCGCTAAGACCTGCGCTAACTGCGCACCCGACTGCATGTTCAGGGTAATCTGCTGCTGGCTGGTCGTCTGGTTCGTGCTCATGAACGTGGTATTCGTCGCGGCATAGATTGACAAGAATGCAATGACAACGGCAGCGAGGACGGTCGTAAATTTGGTGTGCTTCATCGAATCGAAATTACAGGGTGGAAATAAATGTAGTAAAAATTTTTTGTAGAATGATGGCTGCATAAGTATATTTTTTTACACTTTGCATTTTGAATTTCCGACAATAATACAGTAAAATTATGAAGGAATTCTCATCCTAACTTGTACGGTCAACACAAGTGTTGGGATGTTGTTAGTTATTATGTGGATTTCTAACGGGCGGCTAACACAACTGTTGATTTTTTAGGCCATTTCTCTGGCAGTTTTGTCGATGGCAAACTCAACATTTAAAAGACACAATATTGAACAGCAAAATTACCGCTCACCCCGATATAAAGCGGGAATGACAAGGACTCGGTTTGCAGTTAACGTGAGGCATGAAGAATTTTTCCGAAATGGTCCGTATCCTCGATCGCTTTCGCGGACGAAGGATCGAGACTATCGATACTGGATTCCGCAGGCACAAAGAGGAAAAAGCGTTTCAGCTATTCGCCGGCATTCGCAGCGGCTCGTTCAAGAACGATTTCGATGCTGCTCAAACTCTTTATAACGCAAAACCAACGGACACGCGTTATTCGAGTTTGAAAACCCGGCTGAAGATGAGAATGCTCAATTCCCTTTTTCACCTTGACTTAAAGCAAGCTAATTACTCGAAAAGTGCCCAGATGTTTTATGCCTGTCAGAAGTGGAGATTTTTTGCGCAAATTTTACTCCATCTCGACGCAAGAAATGCCGGAATTAGCATGGCAAAACGGACGCTCGATACCGCGTTGTACTACCAATTCCTCGATATTGCACTTGAAATGTCGCTCCATCTTCGAACGCATGCAAGTTATATTGGAAATCTTGCGATGTACGAGAGCTATGACAAAATTTTGAAGAAAATACTTGCGACACTTGACGCAGAATATAAGTCCTGGGAATGTTTTGATCGAATGCAATTAGTCCTCCGTCGGAAGACAGCCGGTCTCGAAAAATATTTGCCCCAATTTACCGGATATATCAATGAACTCAAGCCATTACTTAACCAAGACAGTTCATTTACCTTTCGTTTAAACTATTACCGGCTGCTTGGCCACATTTTGGGTATTGAAAGAAATAATAAGGAGCGCATCGAAACCTGTAATGAAGCAATTGCTTACTTAAAAACCGTCCCTCATCTCGCGCAGAAGATGCGCTTTGGAGAATTTGAAGCTCAAAAATTAGAGAGTTATTATACCATTGGGAATTACGAACAGACAATTGAATCTGCCAGGGAGTGCACCGCGTTATTCGGTTATGGCTCGAACAATTGGTTCGCCATTATCGAGTATAGCTTTTTGTCCTTGATGAACCTGTTCGATTTCGCGAAAGCGCGTGAGCTTTATCTCGAAATAACAACGCACCCGCGCTATCCTCTTCAGCCGGAAGCCTACCGTGAGCACTGGGCAATCTTCGAGATCTATCTCCATTACGCGCTGAAACGCATGCCGGACTATGAGAAGACCGAGCTCCGCAAACGCTACGATCCCGACCGGTTCCTGGCGATGTCTCCGGTAGCGCGCAAAGATAAACAGGGCCTGAATGCCGCGTTGCTCATCGTGCAGATCATGTACCTTCTGGAGCTACAGCAGTATGATGCAATCATTATAAAAATGGAAGCTCTGCAAACGTACCGGACCCGGCACGTTCAGGCAAAAAAATTGGCAGCCTTCTTCAAGCTGCTGCGACTAATGGAAAACAATTCGTTCGATTATAAGCTATGCCTGAAAAAAGGCAAGCCCTACTATGAACAGATCCTTACATCGACAGAGGAATTCCACGATCCGGAACAGGAAATTCAGGTACTGCCGTATACGTGGCTATGGGACCATGCGCTGGAAAGTATGCAGCGTCAGTCGGTCATTATTCCGGTTTAAAATTCTCGAGCAATTTTTTCTCGCCCTCTTTTTCGAATTGGACGAGCACAGCATTACGTCCGGAGGCGGTTACTTCCTTGCCAATGACAGTACCGACATCGTCCCAATCTTTGTGATAGATCGCTTCGCCGATAGCATAAATACGCGATGGAGAATAGGGCGTGCACTCGGCCGCCGTCATATTGACATGGGCCTTCGGTTTTTCTTCCATGAGCGCCGTGAGATTGACGAGCATGGTATTATGGCATTTGGTACACCGGACCCACAAGTTCTCACTCGGTGGTTCGTTGGAATCGCGATCGATCGGCTGCGGACCTTCGCCAGCAAGTCTCGTCCTTGCTTCCCCGACAATTTCCTTTCGGGCTGTTTTGGTACAATCGGAACATAGAATGAGTCCGGTAATATACTTCGACCGCCGTTTGGTCCGTGCTTTTGTCGCTGGTTTCGCCGCTAATGTTTTCGCCACAATATCCATTTCAAAGTGAGCCGCTTCTTCCTGGATGATCGATCATCCTGACCGATCGGAAACGAAGGGAGGTCTCACATAAACTCTCGTTGCCGGATGATGCATTTTAGCCCGCCTCGGCACGCTTACAGTAGACTTGCACAAATAAAAAACGCTTCCTGCAAGAGAAAAGCGTTTATTCCAGTCTGCAAATATACGAAATTTCTTGAATTGGTATAACGATTTTTTGTTTATAGAATGTTCCCGAAAAATAGCGGAATATGAACCCGCCAAAAGCAGGTAGCTTCCTTATATCCCCCAATCACGAGGATACCGGAAATCGGCCTCGATCGTCCTTCCGGAGATTTTTGCAATGACGGGAGGTTTGCGCTTGAATTGCGAACGGCGTACTTTCTGCCGAATTCGGGCGATGAATTCCGATTCGAATCCACGCGCTTTTAGTTTTTCGTCACCCTCACGCATATCAATCATATAAAAGAGCATTTCATCGAGTTTCGCGTAACTAATTCCCAACTCCTGCTCGTCGGTCTGGCCCGGCCAGAGATCGGCGGTCGGCGGTTTCTTCACGATGGCTTCGGGAAGGCTCAGGTGTTTTGCAAGCTGCCAGACCTGCGTTTTATACAAATCTCCAAGCGGGTTGATCGCACTGGCGTTATCGCCAAACAGCGTGGTATATCCGAGCAGCGATTCTGTTTTATTCGAGGTGCCAATAACGAGTGCTTCCATTGCCTGTGATCGATCGTAGAGCGCGATCATGCGAATGCGAGCGAGTACATTGCCCCGACGCGTACGGTCCATCGCACCACTCTCACGTTCTGTCTCTTCGAAGAATGCATCCGCAATTGGGGTGATACCAAAAATTTCGTGAGAAATATTAAGAGCCTGGATAACGGCCATCGCATCGCCGACACTTTCAGGGGTAGAGGTGCGGTACGGCATGAGCACCGCATGCACATTCTCACTTCCCAGCGCGTGGGTGGCAAGATAGGTCGAAAGCGCAGAATCGACGCCTCCGGAAAGCCCAATCACTGCCTTTCGAAAACCCGCCCTGTGAAGCTCCTCCCGTAGGAAAATAGTGAGGATTTTTTCCACATGCTGGCAATTTAGCAGCAGAGGGCATTTCTGATTTAGGTGCGGAGCTTCCACTTTATTGAAACGTTACTTCCACTTTATAGTAACCGTAAGTTTATAAGACTTAGCCTATTTTTTATTTGGAATCCTTAAAAATAAAATTGAATTTGAGAAACTTTTATACAGATTTTTGATGTTTATGTAATATAGCTAAATATATTAAATCTAATCAATCTTTCTCAGCGAATAAAAGAATATTCTTTGGGAAAAAAATACGATTCATGAATTCCTTCCCAACACCTACATAAAGTATTTTCGGCATTTTCTTTCATGGCGTTTCAAATTGCAATGAAAAATGGAGAAAAGTCTCATATTCGCATTCATTACTCAAATCTCGTTACTTTGGTAAATTTTTGCTTGAGCGCTACGGATATGACTTTGGGCACGAAGTCCGTGACATCTTTACCATACCGTGCAAGTTCGCGGATGATCGTGGAATTGAGATAGGTGTATTGTTCGTGCGGCATCAGGAAGACGGTCGTCACCTTAGCAGCAAGTTTGCGGTTCATGAGTGCCATTTGAAATTCGTATTCAAAATCACTGAGCGCTCGAAGCCCTCGAACTATGGCGGTAGCATTTTTTCGTTCTGCATACTCGACGAGCAAGCCCTGAAACGCATCGCAACGAATGTTCGTGCGTTCGGGATAGCACTCGGCGATTGCCTGGGTAATCAGGTCCAGCCGTTCGGCTTCCGAAAACAATGGCGACTTCTGACTATTGCGCGCGAGCGCCACGATCACTTCATCGAATAATTCGGAGGCGCGGCCAATAATATCGATATGCCCGTTTGTAATGGGATCGAACGTGCCGGGGTATATTGCGATTTTTTTTGTTGCCATGAACAGGACATTAGGATGTCGCATGAACCTTCATGCGTACTGGAGAATAGTAAAGGCCGCTTCGCCTGCTTTTAGCTCCCGAATAATTTTTGCTCCTTGTGGAAGCACCATATTGATACCCTGCAATGACCGATGTTCGATGACGCAAATGCCATTTGGAGTTAACCACTTATTTAGAATAATAATAGATGGTAATTCTTCGAGTGCGCGCTTATCGTTGTACGGAGCGTCAGCAAAAATCAAATCGAACTTTGCGGATGGCGGGTATTTCAAATAATTAAAAACATCGCTAAAAATAACCGTTACCTTTTCTTCCACACCGAGCATTCGAATATTCTCTTTGACAACATGGACTGCTTTTCGGTCCTGCTCGATAAGCGTCGCATGTCCTGCTCCTCTACTTATAGCTTCCAATGCAACTGCACCGGAGCCGGCAAATAGATCCAACATGCGAATGTCGGAAAAATCAATAAGATTGGTGAGGACGTTAAACAATGTTTCGCGGGCGCGATCGGTTGTCGGTCGAGTGTTACTGCCCGGAGGAGCAACTAATGTGCGGCTTTTGAACGCACCGGCGATAATCCGCATAGTAATTAGCCTTGGAGCGAATTGCTCGACTCCCGAAGAATTTCATCGAAGATAACCGCAGCGCCTATTGCCAAAGTAAAACGATGTGGCTCTTGAGAAACGAGCTTCAATGCATCGTCCGTAAAGTCGCAGCCTGAAAAATCCTCCATTGAAATTCGACGCGATTGAATAAGTGGTGAAAAATCGAAATCCGAGAAGTGGTCGAGATCCGACCCAGAGACTATTATCTCTTCCGCAATAAAATCCGGGAATTCAATCGCTCGGGATTCCGAGTCCAACTCGATAAATTCTTTCAGCGAGTGCGAGCTAATGTACGCTTGCATAGCGCGTCGTTCCTGTAAGGAACTCTCGCCAGACCTTTTGACAAAGATAAGACCGCCATTATCCGCTTGAACGATCGCAGTATTCACGGAGCCTGTTTGTTCGAGAGAGGCAGCAAGGGCTGCAAGCGGAGCAATGACAGGTCTTTCAGTCTCGATGCTCTGTATAAGAATTATTTCACCTAATTGCGATGGCACAATTTGGCGATGGCCCTGCTCGCGAATAATCTTTGGAACGTGGATGACGGCCTCTTCGCTCAACTCCTCTGGGGTCAGCGTTGCGGGTGCGCGATAGAACAAATCACGCGTCGGATCGAACGACTCAACCATGATGTCAGGAATGCCTGCACCGTCTCCAATGCATCGCAATCGTTCATTTCCTCGTTCGAAAGTGAGTCCGACCCACTCGCGATTCATTGTGACATGTACGATGAAAGATGACATAATGCAAAGTTACGATAGTCGAGCATGATAGTCTTCGAAATTCAATCGAGCCTCAAGTATCGTTTGATTTTTTCAAACCTTACCGCTCCAAACCCGTGTACGTTCCTAATCTCTTCAAGACTTCGAAAACTGCCGCGCTGCGAACGGTACTTGCAAATCAGTTCGGCCGAAGCCGGCCCGACCGACGGCAGCCTCTCAAAATCTTCCCTCGTTCCATTATTTAGTGAAATGGACGCTGGCCGCAGATCGTCAGTTTTTGAATGATGTTCTCGGCGTCGTAAAACCGCTGTTGGTAAAAGTGAATCTTCCGGCAAGGAAAAGAACAGCGAGTCTCGCACATTAGCAACAGCGCTGAGTGCGAAATATAGGCTGTCCTGCTGCTTCCGCTCGGCGACCTCATTCGCACTTCGCTGACTCGGAAACCATAAAAAATAAAGATGGCTGCCGCTACGATAGAGTAGGACTACGATACCAAGTAAGAGAAATAAAACAATAGCCTTCAACTCTCGTGGTGTATAAAGCTGCTGCGCAAACTTGTTCGCGGCGGTATAACTGGTCCGTACCCAATCTCGAGGAGACACTTAGTATAAGGTTCGTGAAATTATCAGAACCACCATCGTAAGAGAAAGGCTCTTTAAGAAAAGATACTCTTGATATTTTCGAAAAGACCAGCCTCTTCTCTGGCTGCAGTGGAATCGGCTGATTTGCTATCTTTAGTTGACGGCGATGCAGCCACTTTAAAGTGATCGAGATGAGAGAGCTGTTCGAGCAACTTTCGCTCTTCCTT
>DASZLH010000133.1:0-6510 GCA_035552495.1 Kapaibacterium sp. (SeqCode)
CGAGTTCTGGTATTAAAACCGGATTTAACACGACCACTCCTGCTCAGCCCATCGATGTTTCCGGCAACCTCCGTTTTTCGGGCGCGCTCAAACCGAATGGATCGAATGGATCGAGCGGGCAGTATCTGCTTTCGGCTGGGAGTGTTTCTCCACCGACCTGGGGAGCCATTACAATATCGACTGGCAACTGGAAGCTCGCCGGAAATTCCGCGACCAGTCCCACGACCAATTATATCGGCACCACCGACGTGCAGGATTTTGTCGTTCGAACGAGCGCGATCGAACGCGCGCGAATTACTTCTGCAGGGCTTATCGGCGTCAATACTTCTTCTCCCGCGCATCAGCTTGCTTCGGTATTGAGTACGACGACCGATGAAACGGCCGCCGTCTATGGTGAAGCGTCGGGCGGGACCGCCTCGCGGGATGCCGGCGTGTGGGGAAGTGTAAATAACACGAGTACCGCCAATACCGGCACGATCGCGGTACTCGCGACGGGGAGCGGTAATACGAGTTCGGGCTCGACCGACGTGGCCGTGCAAGTGTCGTCGGGTGAACTTGCCATGGGACGCGGCACACAGACGCCATCCGCCGGGACCGTGGTCGAAGGTGCGGCCGCTGGCACAGCTTATTCGGCTGCCGGGCCTTCCGGCGTCGTTCAGTTATCGCTTAATACCGACCTGACCTCCGCGTCGCCCTTGAACGGAGTGTATCAGGACCTGGGAACAGTGACCATCAACAACCGGTATATCACAGCCAATAGCATCATCATCGCAAATATTATTACCAAAACGAATGGCGGCGGCAATCCGGACCCGAATAATTCAATTTTTCGTGTGAACGTCGAAAGCCGCACCGCCAATTCATGCGTGCTCAGAATAGGAATGATACCGTTCGTTACGGACCCCGGTACCTATCAGGGTTCCGATTACATTCGCATTGGATATCTGATTGTCAATCCCGGAAGATAATCTGAACTGAGATTTTATGAAATTAAAAGGATTTTTGGGATTTGGGATGAAGTGGCCGATAAGGACATCGAGCAGATCCCTTATACCTTTTAGCGTCATTCTTCTTTTCATCCTTCACACTGGATACTTTATGCGTTCCGCAAACGCGCAAACGGGCAACGTTGGTATTGGCACCGTCTCGCCCGATAATAGCGCGCTGCTCGATCTGACCAGTACATCCAAAGGCCTGCTGATCCCGCGTATGACCGAAGTGCAGCGCCGCGCAATCGCTTCGCCCGCTACCGGACTCCTCGTATATGAAACCGATGTATCGACTGCCTTAAGTAGTCCTTATTCGGGTCAGGCGGCAACATTTTGGTACTACAACGGCACGGCATGGGTTCCATTCCTGGGCGCCGGATGGCTCCTGCTTGGAAACTCCGGCACTAGCGCATCGACGAACTTTATCGGTACAACCGATTCGGTCGATTGGGTCATCCGCACGAATAATGTTGAACATGTGCGCGTCTATGCCGCAGGAAATGTCGGACTGACCAATGCCAACAATACTGCGGAGGAATTGCGGTTCTATGAGCCTTCCGGTTCGGGTGCGACGTACACCGGCTTTAAAGCCGGAGCGCAGACGACCAGCGTGACCTATACGCTTCCGCTTGCCGATGGTACGGCTTCCAATTACGTTCTTTGCACCGATGGCTTCGCCAATCTTTCGTGGAGGGGCGTCGGAACAAGCGGAGGCGCAGGCACTGATACGTTATGGAAACGCGGCACGGGTTCGTTCTCTCTTGTCGGCGTCGGATCGGGCTGCGCTGCATCCGGGGCCTATTCGATCAGCGATGGACTCAATAATCTCTCCTCCGGCGCGGGCTCGGTTACATGGGGAGAGGATAATGTGGCCAGCGGCTACGCCTCGGTTGTCTCGGGCGGTCTCGGCGATACGGCGAGCGGTAATTACAGCACGATTGGCGGTGGTACGAGCAATAATGCGTCGGGCAGCTATGCCTCCGTCTGCGCAGGACAAAGCAATACAGCGTGTGGTTTGTATTCCGTGGTCGTAGGTGGCGCAAATAATACAGCCTGTGGAAATTATGCAACGGTCTTGGGCGGTCACGATAATTCTGTCTCCGGAAATTACTCGCTCGCATTCGGAATCGGATGTAATGTCACGACCGATAATACAGTCGTCTATTATAATTCTACCGCAACGACGAAAGTCGGCATTGGTACCGTTACTCCGGCAGAAGTACTGGATGTCGTTGGCAATGTAAAATTTACTGGCGCGCTCATGCCGAATGGACTCTCCGGCACGTCCGGTTACGTACTCGCTTCGACCGGATCGACCGCACCCGTATGGACGGCTCCGTCGAATCTCTATTGGAGCACGCTCGGAAACACCGGCACCAGTCCCACCACGAATTATCTTGGAACATCCGACGCACAGCCGATCGTCTTTCGCACCAACGCCACCGAGCGCATGCGCGTCCTCTCGACGGGCCAGGTCGCGGTTAATACGACGACGACCACGCATCAACTCGCTTCGCTTTATACCGGGACGACGGATGAGACAGCAGCGGTTTTTGGCAATGCCACCGGCTCGACCAGCAGTCAGGCGATCGGTGTATGGGGAGCAGCCACGAGTACTTCGTCCAGCAACACCGGGACGATCGGTGTGCTCGCGACGGGAAATGGCAACGGCACCGCCGGACAAACCAACGTCGCACTGCAAGTCAACGATGGTGAATTTGCGATGGGCCGCACCACAGAGACGCCGGGCACCGGCTCCGCGGTAGAAGGCGCGACTGCCGGCACGGCCTATTCCGCGCAGGGTCCCAGCGGCGTTATAGAACTCACACTCGGTGGTGGAAACCTTGCGACTGCCGCTCCGACCGCGGGAGTATTTCAAAATCTCGGCACACTCACGATCAATAACCGCTACACCAGCGCATCGAGCATTGTGCTGGTAAACATCGAACAGAAGATCGACGATGGAGTGGCGCCCGATGCCAAGCAAGCCGAATACTTCGTCGATGTTAGTAACCGCACCGCCGGGGCGTTCGATATTCGCGTCGGAATGATCCCAACGACCAGCAGCTTATCGAATTACACCACCTCTGATAAAATCCGCGTCGGATATATCGTCATTAATCCGGGTAGGTGATTATAGTTATTCGTGAGCCTCGAGAGCATACTAAACCCTGAGCGGGCAGATCGATATTAACCACGTGTGCGGGAATATACTCCCGCAGCTACACGCGGAGCGAATGAATGCAAATTCCCTGAAATTTTTGAGTCGAAGGAAAGAACGCCATAGCTTGCCGCGTCTGTTTATCGACAGTCCTGTTACTAAAGAAAACAATTCTATGCAGACCTGGAATCGCGTGCTGATTATCGGCGCTTCATCGGGAATTGGAAAAGCGATCGCAGAGCAGCTACTAAAGCAAGGCGCTTCGGTCGCGATGGTAGCCCGTCGCCGCGAGCCGATGGAGGAGATTGCCCGAAGCGCCGCCGCGGGCAAGGCCCTCGTTTATGAGCATGATGTCCGGCACTATGAGGATGTGCCGGCGCTATTTCAGCAGATTGCGCTCGATATGGGCGGGCTCGATCTCGTGGTCTATGCTTCGGGGGTCATGCCGCCGGTGGAAGAGAACGAGTATAATTTTACGAAAGACAGGGAGATAATCGAGGTGAATTTGCTCGGAGCCTTTGCGTGGCTCGATGAAGCCGCCGCTCGGTTCGAGCGAACAAAGAGCGGGACGATCGTCGGGATTTCGTCGGTTGCCGGCGAGCGCGGTAGGCGTGGCAGCCCGGCCTATTGTACTTCGAAAGCTGCCTTAACGACGTTCCTCGAATCGTTACGGAACAGGCTTTCGCGGTACGGAATAAAAGTCGTAACGATCAAGCCAGGCTTTATCGATACCGAAATGACGCGTGGCAAATCGGGACTGTTCTGGCTCATCTCCTCCGAAGCCGCTGCAACGCAAATCCTCCATGCTGCTCGCAGTAGAAAATCGACTGCGTATGTTCCGGGACGTTGGCGCATCGTCTCGATGATCCTACACTGCATTCCTTCGTTTATTTTTAAGTATCTTCCTGTCTAATGCAGCGAGTATCGGATATCGGGTATCGAGTATCGAGAGAATCAGATCTCGGGGAGGAGTGGCATTCCGAAATTCGTAATTCAAAGTCCGCCGCCGGACCATTGCCTATCGATCGTCTCGAATCCATGCAAGGTTGGGGAGGCGCGGTGGAAACGACGGCGTATGTGTATCGCCCTTCGACCATTGAACAATTGCAATCAGCTTTCGCAACTGCGCGCAATTTCCACCGCTCTGTTACTATTCGCGGAGCAGGCCGCAGCTATGGGGATGCTTCGCTCGGTCGGGAAAATATTGTGATCGAGCTCACACGTATGAACCGTATTCTCGCGTGGGATCCGACGACCGGCATCCTTACGTGTGAGCCCGGCGTAACGATCGAGCAGATTTGGAAATATTGTATCGAGGATGGTTATTGGCCTCCGGTTGTCCCAGGCACGATGTACCCAACGATCGGCGGCTGCCTGGGGATGAATATTCATGGCAAGAATAATTTTAAGGCTGGCCCGATCGGCGAGCATGTGTGTGCGTTCGATTTTCTCGCGGCTTCCGGAGAATCGCTTCACATCGGGCGCGAGACCGACGCCGATCTTTTTCATTCGATCGTCGGCAGCTTCGGAATGTTCGGATGCTTTACCTCAATTACCCTCAAGCTCAAAAGGATATATTCCGGCGATCTCGATGTGAAGGTATTCGTTGCAGATAATCTGCAGGAGTTGTGTGCGATCTTCGATCGTCAAATTCCTGAATCCGATTATCTCGTTGGTTGGATCGACGCCTTTGCCGACGGCAAAGATCTCGGGCGATCGATCGTCCATCAAGCGAATTATCTTCCCTCGGGCACCGATCCATCTCCCGCTCAAACACTACGTGTAACCCATCAGGACTTGCCGGATACGATTATGGGACTCGTTCCAAAATCTATAGTCTGGATATTTCTTCGGCCATTTACGAATGCGTTTGGGATGAAATTTATTAATTGGGCGAAGTTTGTATCGACAAAGATCAGCCCGAAAAAGCAGCTTCGTCAGGCGCATGCAGCCTTTGCATTTTTGCTCGATTACGTTCCGAATTGGAAAAAATCCTACGGCAAAGGTGGATTGATCCAATACCAATCCTTCATTCCGAAGGACCATGCGGAATCCGTGTTTCGAAAGCAAATCGAACTAAGTCAACGTTCGGAATTACCACCGTATCTGGCCGTCTTCAAGCGGCATCGTTCCGATAAATTTCTGATGACGCATGCCGTCGATGGATACTCGTTGGCCCTCGATTTCAAAGTCACACGAAAAAACCGCGTAAAACTTTGGAAATTAACGGAGCGATTCAATCGGATCGTACTCGATGCCGGAGGCAGATTTTATATGGCGAAAGATGCCACGCTAACGCCAGATGCATTCCGGCAATATCTGGGTGAAGAGACAGTTCGAAAGTTTTTCGAGCTCAAAACTCGATTCGATCCGGAAAATATTTTGGAGAGCGAATTATCGAAGCGTTTATTTGCAAAGTAATAATCTTACTTTATAAACGTCCGGTCTCCCCACTTTATCACAAACGACGAATCGAGAATTCGATATATATCCAAATATTCGGGCGTAGATAATCGTTCAAGATGCACTTGCCGGTTAATCTCCTGGAAATCCGATCGGTCGTGACGCATTAGGAGCAGCACTGGGTGCTGAGGAGAAATGTGAATGGTGGAGTCGTAAATATTTATGCGATGAAATTCCTGAGCGCGACCAACAGCGATACCTCCTGGACGTTTATAATCAAGCTCGACATCGTATGTTGTGGCTCGAGGTATAAGTAAATAAATCCAACGCGACCACCACGTTGCGATCATGACTTGATTAGTATCGTTCGCGCCGTTTGCTTCGAATGTGTGGAGTGTCCTGTCATTCAAGCTATCGACCGCTCTAATGCCAGAGATATTTGTGTATTCCAACGCGCGATTTGCAATAGTGAGCCAGCGATCTTGTGAGCTTTCGTAACGGTTCACCGCGCCATGAATAAAAGAGTTGCGCGTGTTCTCATTGTTATAGCGCGCTTGCTCTGAGCCAGGCCACGGCACGAGAAACCAAAGCACATTGAGTAGTACAAGGATGGAAGTAATAATAGAAACATTGCGAGTAATGATTGGGCGCGTAAGTTTTAGCGGATTGTTCGAGTGTCGTTTCTCCCGCTCGGCAAGCCAGATCGCGAATTGATCGACGAGTACAGCGCGGACGAGGATAGCACTCGGGACGACATTGAGCAAATAGCCCGCCTTCATAAAAAACACGATGAAATAAAACGCAAGCGGCACAATCGCAACAAGAAGCACGAAGATCGCTTTGGGATTGCGCGCATGTCGGCGTATGAATGCAATGGACCGTCGTGCATATAGTATATCTATAGTAACGACCATAAGCCAACTCGAACCCAAAGCAATCACGAAATAAAAAAGGACC
>DASZLH010000134.1:0-7230 GCA_035552495.1 Kapaibacterium sp. (SeqCode)
GTTCTTTCGATGCGTTGCGGATTCGATTGCTCCGGTGACAAATTCTTTTCCAATGCGGACGGCGTCAACCAGTTCGCAGCCAAACCCGAGCGCCGCGACGATCGCGCTCGATAGCGTGCAGCCAGTTCCATGCAGACGTTCGCTCTCGATGCGAGGAGTGGAGAATGGGTAGGTCTCTTCCTCGATCACAAGAATATCCGTGGCCTCAATGCTTTCGCGATGACCGCCTTTTAGCAGAACCGCCGCGCCATAACGATCGACTAATCGCTTGGCGGCATATTCCATCGCGTCGATGGATTCGATTTGCGTTTCGGTCAGCGCTTCGGCTTCCGGGATATTCGGTGTAACGAGTGTGGCTGTGGATAGAAGTGTGTCGAAAAAATCAGCCGCAGTTTGGCCGCCAAGAAAATCCATTCCACTCGAGGACTGAACGATAGGATCGAGCACGATTGGGCAATGTTCGAACATTGCTAATTCCTGCTCCAGCATTCGCACAATTTCCAGACTGCCGATCATTCCGATTTTCACAGCTCGAATATCGAAGTCCTTTAATGCGCGCAGTTGATCGCGAACAATCTTAGCCGGAAGCGGATGAACGCTCTCGACGCCGCGCGTATTCTGCGCGGTGATTGTAGTTATCACGGTAAGGCCATGAGTGCCGAGCGCGGAAAATGTTTTGAGATCGGCTTGAATGCCCGCGCCGCCCGTGGGATCGGAACCGGCGATCGTAAGGACGACAGGAGGGCGGTCTAACGACCACGGAAGTGATTCGCCGAGATGAATGCGCTCGGCAAAAGTTAAGAGTGCCGGATACTGCTTTAAGAGTGCCGGATGGCTGTTCGAGTTCATATATTCCGCGTTCCCCACGCTGGTACTAACCAGATCAGGTCCTAAGGGTATATGAACGATCGTCGATCGTTGCCGATAATCGTTCACGTTCTCAGCCGGATGAACTCATCCACGTCGTTGCGACGCGCATCGTGTACGATGGTAATCGTTGGCGATGCTGGCACCCCTATCGGAGAATGATAACAAGCGAAGAAAAAAAAGCAGCGGCAAAAGATTCCACAAAGGGATAACTGGCTCAATCGAAATTCAAGTGTTCGCCTTCGCGCTTGCGAGAGGGAAGCGTCCTCCCTTTCTGTGCGCGAACTCGAATGTTTCGATCGGATTGTCGGTCGATTTAAATCCTTGATGTTTTTAGTGGCGGAGCCACGAAGTACTCGCAGCCCAACATGAAGCGAAGCGGAACTCTGCTAACCCAAGGGTTCCGCTCGCAAGCTCGCTCCACCCTGGGCTTGTATCTTTGCAAACGGCCCAGCAATAAATTCGGGTAGCGCAGGCGTCCCAGTCCCAATACGATTCCCAAAGTGGCTCGATGGATCATGTTAAAATCGCAGACACTACGATTCTGAATGCGTCCGTTAAATCCTCACAGACTGATAGTCAAATTCGATTCCGATAAGCGACTTAATGTAGTCGAGAAATTCTCGACAGCCGTCATCTATCGGCGAGGGGCCAACCGCTACAATCCTGCGAACCACTTCGCCGCGTCGAAAGGAGTAGTGAAGTAACTGGCCTAAAGCAGCACGGATGCACAGCTCAGGGTCAGCATAGGGCTTCACTTCGTATATTGTAAGCGATCCATCATCATTCTCAATGGTAATGTCCTCCCAATTCTCTTCCATCGCCACGAACCCCTCTCCATGTACCTTGAGAAGTGCGCTAGCTAACGCATTCTGCAATGCATTATGTTGGGCTGAAGTCAAATAAGTTGAAGCAACAGTTCGCTGATGACCTTCTTCTGACTTGAATGTAACAGATCTCTTTTTTGTTCGTACTTCTCGCAGCTTTACTGCAATGTCAGCGCTTGATTCACTTGCTATAGTGCCGAAGATTGCAGCAATGTGCTCTGGCTTCGACACAATATCGGCCGCGCGCGCGTAACTTCCTATTGGCAACTCTACAACAGGGCCCCACTTAATGTATTCCACGTTAACGCAGTGGCCCAGGTCAGCGCTGAATGAGTACATTGCTCCATTTCGTTCAACTGCAACTGCAATCGCTCTGATACTTAGATGTCCAGCCGTTCCCCGAGGCTGCCCAGACCCCTTGAGTGCTATCAAATCTCCCGCCTTAAGAGTTAGAAATCGTTTTAGTACAAGCACCGAATTATTTGGCTCTCCGCGCCTTTTGAGATCAGCAACGATCGTTTTTTCGTCCTTGCCGAAGAGTGATTCCAAGCTTCCAAGGTTTGTCGCCCAGTCGACGCTAACGACCGAGGCCTTTGTCATTTTATCGAGGACATCGTCCATGTTTGAGGGTCCATACTTCGTGCCTATCACATAATATCTTCTTTGCGGCCCGCGTGGGGTATTTTGCTCGGCCCATGCATCCTCGACAGCGTCCGCAATTCCATCAGGGAGCGTAAGACCTGAGGCCTGCGGAGTCCACGAGAATTGCGGTTCTATTTCTTCGAGTCTGTTCAGCGAGAGCATTAAAGGACCCTCTGGTGCCACCATTCGATCATAGACAATATCAACGTAAAGTGCCGCCTTGAGGTCAGATGCCCAATGCTCCCCTTCAAACGGCGCATCACTTACAACATATCCTGATGCAAAAATGCCCTTTGGTTCCTGGCCGAGTCGCATCAGGAAGAACCGGTCGTTCTTTCGTATTTTCTTGGTCACTCCAGTCGACCAGCGGTCTTCAACTTCCTCTCCCTTACTGACGCGGTTTATCGTATTTTCCAAATTCTCGAAAGGGTAGGTTGCGGGATTCCAAGTGAATAAGTAGGTAGCCATTGATCGATCCTAATTAGTTGAAAGGTTCTCGAGAGAATATCCGGTTATCACCGAAATAGAGTTTATTCAAATTGTCTGAACCTGGATTTATAGGGTCAATTGGATTGATGGATGAACAGGTGCTCGTAATTAGGAGTACAATATACGAAATAAAACCTGGATTCCAGCATCGTCGACGATGCGGCTTTCGCGGGAACGACAGGGCGGCTGGAGAAGAAGAAAAAATAAAACTATTCCCCTCCCGCTGCGGGAGGGGTTAGGTGAGGGTCTCGCGGGAGATCGTAAAATTTCTGGAAGCAGAATCGATATCCCGAAGCGCCCTCCCCCGGCCCCTCCCGCTGCTGCGGGAGGGGAGAATAAATAAACCACCCGCCGCTGCGGGGTGGGAGAAAAAAGACCTTCCCGTTGCTGAGGGGTGGGGAAAATCAACAACCACCCTCCGCCCCCCTCCTTCGTAAGGAGGGGGATCAGGTTATGTCTGGATTTTTCGGAAACCGTAAGTTATTGTAAAATAAGGGACTTAGCCGGAATTCCGATGGGAACCTCAGAATTAATTAACTTTGCGGAACTTTTATGGTGATTTTGGTGTTGTATGTTGTGAAATGCCAAAATCTACTCTTTTGTTTTATCCTGCTCCGAACAGGCAATTATGAATAAAAAATTAATGAACGGCGAATTTGAAGCAATTTTGGCAGCGATTATGAATATGAAAAGAACAAACACACAGAACTCTTAAAGCGCGTTCAAGGAAGACGACCCTTCATGAATTTCCGCCCAACACCAACATAAAACTATTCGGCTTTTCATTCTGGAAATCTCATTATGATAGATTGTGGATAAGCGAACTATTGCCAGTTTAGTCCAGTTAATTGGCGCGCTGTCGGATAGGGACGGATATTTCCGGTTATGTTGGGATATTTTGTCCACGGTAAAGTATAAAAGAAACAGGTTGTTACGGGCCGGTTTCTGCTTTACGAAACGGTTCGAAGGGAGAGCTTCTAACTTCCATTCGAGCAATGTACAGCGGGGCACTTGACGATGAGTTAATGGTCCTGCAACTATCTGTGGCACAACGAGCTGAACGCATGGCGAAGGCTGGGAAGTCTCCGGGATTGCGGACCGGCTCGTATTCAACCGGCATAAGCTTAGAGCATACTTGCTAAGCTTAAGTCAATTAATTCAAAACAACAACGCATGACACGCGAAGAAAAAGCGCAAGTCGTTGCTGAACTGAAGGAAGTCATGGACCGTGCTTCGGGCATGTACTTCACCGATTTTCAGGGTATGACCGTTGAGCAGACGACGAATCTGCGCAACGAACTCCGAAAAGCCGGTGTGACGTACAAAGTCGCGAAGAACACGCTCATTCGCCGAGCCCTCGAGGATACCGGCAAGCTTACGGATACGATCCGAAAGTCGCTCGTCAACCAGACGGGCGTCGCATTCGGCTTCGACGATCCGGTAGCTCCGGCCCGCGTACTGCGCGATTTTATTGAGAAGAACCAGGATAAGCCATCGCTAAAGCTGGCGTATCTGGAAGGTACTACGTACCCCGGTTCGCAACTCAAGACCGTCGCCGCGCTACCGACCAAGAAGGATGTAATGGCAAGCATCGTAGGAAGTTTACAGGCGCCGATGTCGGGCATTGTAAACGTACTCGGAGCTTTGCAGCGCGATATCGTCTATATCATGGACGCGATCGAAAAGAAGAAGGCGGCTATCTGAACCGAGATTTGTGGGATTAATGGGATTTTTTGGGATAGGAATTTTAAATTCCATCTCATTAATCTCTTAAAATCAAGGTTCAGACAAAAGGTTCAGACAAAAGGCTCAGACAATTCAGCATAGCAACAGACTTTTAACAATTTAAAACCGTAATACGAACATGGCAGATATTAATAGCATTGTAGATCAGATCAGCGCTCTTACGCTCGGTGAAGCGGCAGAGCTCAAGAAAGCGCTCGAAGAGAAATTCGGCGTAACGGCTTCGGCCCCGATGATGATGGGCATGATGCCGGCAGCCGGCGGCGGTGCTCCGGGTGCTCCGGCAGCGGAAGAGAAGACGGAATTCGACGTCATTCTCGCCGATGGTGGCGCGCAGAAGATCAACGTCATCAAGGCCGTCCGTGAAGCCACGGGCCTTGGACTGAAGGAAGCCAAAGACCTGGTCGATGGCGCACCGAAGCCGGTCAAGGAAGGTATTCCGAAAGCTGACGCCGAAGCCCTCAAGAAGAAACTCGAGGACGCTGGCGCGAAAGTCGAACTCAAGTAATTTTTCGACAAGCTCAAATTCAGAAACCCCTGTCGAAAGGCCGGGGTTTTTGTTTTAGATTTTGACTTAGCTGATGATACGACTGGGAAATCTGGAACTTGGTGAAAAGCTGTTACTCCTTGCTCCGATGGAGGATGTGACCGATGTCTCGTTTCGTCTTATCGAACGGGAATTGGGTGCCGATGCTGTTTATACCGAGTTCATTTCCAGCGAAGCATTAATACGGTCTGCAGCAAAGTCGATGAAGAAGTTGGCGACACTGCCGCAGGAGCGTCCGGTTGCGATTCAGATCTATGGTGGCGATCCGGAAGTGATGCGAGAAGCCGCCCAAATTTCCGAAGCAGCCAATCCAGATTTCATCGACATCAATTGTGGATGTTGGGTCAAGAATGTTGCCGGAAAGGGTGCCGGTGCTGGTCTGCTGAAAGATCCGGAGCGAATGGAGCGGATGGTCCGGGCGACGGTCGATGCGGTAAAGCTGCCTGTGACGGTCAAAACGCGCTTGGGGTGGGATGCAGAATCGATCAACATTCTCAATATTGCTCCGATGATAGAGCAGGCTGGAGCGAAGGCGCTGACGATTCACTGCCGGACGCGATCCCAGGGACACAACGGCTCCGCTGATTGGAATTGGATTCCAAAGATCAAGAAAGTAGTTTCGATTCCGGTTTTTCTGAATGGAGATGTAAAGACGCCCGAAGATGCCGAGCGTGCTTTTGCAGAAACCGGATGCGATGGGGTAATGATCGCTCGTGCAGCCATTTCGAATCCATTTATCTTTCAGCAAATCAAAGAGCAACGTCAGACTGGAAACTACCGCCAGCCAACTGTGAAGGAGCGGATCGAACTGTGCATTCGGCACCTCCGGCATTCCTGCGAAGTCCGAGGTGAAGGGCATGGTGTCTTTGCGTTCCGGAAACATTACGCGGGCTATCTCCGAGAATTGTACGGCGGCTCACGAGTCCGCGCCGATCTGATGCACATTACTTCTATGGAAGCCTGCATCGAACGGCTCGAAAATTTTCTTGCAAATTATGACCGAATTTTCGAATCGGAGCGTCCATCGCAAATCGATGCAATCGTGGCGTGAAACAACGTCTGTTCCTATAATCTCATAATACAGTATGAAAAAACTTTCCCTGTTTGTAACTGGAGCTATTTTATCCGGGTGTGTTATCAACTTCCATAGTGAAGTTCCGAAAAAAGGTATTGTCGATGTGAAGGTGCGCTACGTTTATCCAGAAAAAAACGAGCTGAATACGTTCGATGGATATTACAAGAAACAACTGGAACCGGGCCATTATGCCCAAACGAAGATCGAGCTCGATCCCGGACAGCAATTGCTCATTCTGAATAAGGCATTCGTGTATCGGTTTTATCAGATGCCGGATACGTTCTATCATACAGGAGAAACTACTTCCGCTGCGGATCAATCGTTACGCATTCGCGCCGATACCTTAGATAAAACGATCTACTGGCATGGCTCAACAACGGACCTTCAGCTAAAAAATAGCCGTCTTCCTGAACTTCTTGATTATATTGACAGTATCGTCGAATCGACCGATGAATATCAGGGATTGCCCAAATCGAAAAGTTGAATTATAGCAAAACCGGCAATGCAGTAATCTCCACTTCGCGGAGCTCTTCGAGGAAATCACTCATTGCACGAAATGCCTCATGATAATGTGGCGAGGCAACACGGACAAGCAGGCATGGCTCGCCGGCCGGGACTTCCCCGACGCGGCGGAAACACTCGAAATCGGTTAATTCATAGTCCCGTGCAATTCGCAAGGCAAGACCGTGAAGAGTCGAGCGGAGCAGTTCGCGGTCAGCTTCGAACTTAATACTGCTGATACGCTCGCCACCATCTTCCTCGCGAACGACGTGGAAATATTCGAGGATAGCTCCGGTATGTTTTGGTTCGAGCGGAAATCCCGACTCATCGCGGCTGATCGGTCGGTGAATTACGAAGACGCGGACACTCATATTAGTAAATTAAATTGCAACTCAGGACATTATGTCCTCCCTAAAAGACGCCAGTCTATATTAGGAAAGCATTTGAACCAAGAAGAATTCTCCAATTCGAACAAAAAATGTTGTTAAGCTGAACTTTTTAGCTCGGCTTGGCATTTCATGCCGCGCGTTCGGAATGGG
>DASZLH010000135.1:0-8467 GCA_035552495.1 Kapaibacterium sp. (SeqCode)
GCTTTGAGGGCGGCCAGATGCCGCTGGCGCGCCGGCTTCCGAAATTCGGGTTTCACTCTCCGTTCCGTACTGAATACCAAATTCTGAATGTGGAATCGCTCGAAGCGTGCGTCGTGAATGGACGCCTCCCGAACGATCGCACGATTACGCCCGATGTTCTCTGGGAAGCTGGCTTGATCAACCGGCAGGGAATGCCCGTCAAAATCCTCGGCAATGGCGAAATTACGCAGAAGCTGAACGTGCAGGCGCATAAAATCTCGAAAAGCGCTGTAGAAAAAATCGAGAAAGCCGGCGGCAGCGTCGAGCAATTATTTTCAAAAGCAAAAAACGATTAACGAGTAACCGGTAACGAAGATGAAGCGAGTTTTTTATACTCGTTACTCATTGCTCGTTACTCATCCAGCATTATGAGTCGTTTAACCGATAGTTTCAGAAATATTTTCAAGATCGAGGAGCTGAAGGCCCGGATCCTGTTTACAATTGGTTGTTTGGTCGCCGTGCGTCTGGGCGCTCACGTCACGCTTCCCGGCGTCGATTTTCATGCGCTCGACAAGGCCGCCTCTTCGAGCAACTCGCTCTTTGGGCTCTACGACTTGTTCGTGGGCGGCGCGTTTAAGAACGCCGCTATTTTCGGTCTCGGCATCATGCCGTATATCTCGGCTTCCATTATCATTCAACTCCTCGGCGCGGTCGTCCCGTATTTCCAGAAGCTGCAAAAAGAGGGCGAAGATGGCCGGAAAAAAATTACGCAAATGACGCGCTTCGGCACCGTGCTCGTCTCGATCGGACAAGCTTCCGGTATGGCGATTTATTTGCAGAATCAGCCGGAGGTCGTCGCTGCCGGTATTAGTCCGTTCTTCTTCCTTATCTCGACGGTCATCTGCCTTACGGCCGGATGTATGCTGATGATGTGGATCGGCGAGCAGATCACCGAGCGCGGAATCGGCAACGGTATTTCGCTCATCATCTTTATCGGTATTGTCGCGAGATTCCCGAATGCGATTTTAACGGAAGTGACGATGGTCCAGTCCGGCCAGCATAACATTATTGTGGAATTAGTGCTATGGGCGTTCTTCGTAGCTATCGTTGCGTTCTGCGTGCTTATTACGCAGGGGATTCGAAAAATTCCGGTGCAATACGCGAAACGCGTGATCGGACGGAAAGTCTATGGCGGCGTGACGCAGCATATTCCGATGCGCGTAAATACCGCCGGCGTTATGCCGATCATTTTCGCGCAGTCGATTCTGTTCATTCCGACGACCGTCGCGCAGTTCTTTCCGAATACTGGCTTTGGTGATTTTCTGACAAGCTTTTTCAGTTATCGTTCGATGGGATATTCGATCGTCTTTGCGGTCATGATCGTGTTCTTCACCTATTTCTATACGGCGATCGCATTCAATCCGCGTGACGTAGCCGACACGATGAAGAAACAGGGCGGCTTCATCCCTGGCGTTCGTCCGGGCAAGAACACATCGGACTATATCGACAATATCCTGACGCATATCACGCTCCCCGGCGCGATTTTCCTCGCTATCGTCGCGATTCTTCCGGCATTCGTAAGCTATCTCGGTGTAACGAGTGACTTCGCCCAGTTCTTCGGCGGCACGAGCTTGCTCATCATGGTCGGCGTGGCGCTCGATACGTTGCAGCAAATCGAGGGACACCTCACGATGCGCAATTACGAAGGTCTCATGAAGGCTGGGAAAATCAAAGGCCGAACGGCTATGGCGGGCTACTAAACCAAGGTTTATGTTCCGTGCAGCCAGCAGTCTCATCAAGACCGAACCCGAGATCGCGAAGATGCGCGAGAGTTCGCATCTTGTCGCAGAGTGCCTGAACTACATCGAATCGCTGATTGCACCGGGCATCACACCGTTCGACTTAAATTATGCCGCCGACAAATTCATTACCGAACACGGCGGCTATCCAGCTTTCAAAGGCTATAAAGTCGGGCGGCAGACATTCCAGTATGCCGCGTGTGTCTCGCTCAACGAGGCGGTCGTCCACGGTATTCCTACCAAAATCCCGCTGAAGGAAGGCGACATCGTTTCGTTCGATGTCGGAGTGAAGAAAGATGGCTGGTACGGCGATGGAGCCTGGACCTTCCCGGTCGGAGCGATCACTCCCGAAATTCAGAAGCTGCTCGATGTAACCCGTGAGTCCCTGCTGCTCGGCGTTTCCCGCGCGCGCACCGGCGGACGGCTCTTCGATATTTCTGAAGCCGTGCAGGACTACTGCGAAGCACATGGATACGGAGTTGTAAAAGAACTCGTCGGACATGGAATAGGCAAACATCTTCACGAAGACCCACAAGTGCCGAACTACGTCCCGGGCCGCTCGGAAGGCTTCGCCAACATCGAGCTGTTCGAAGGAATGACGCTCGCCATCGAGCCGATGATCAACATGGGTACGGCCCGCGTCAAAACTGCGAAAGATAAGTGGACCGTCCTGACTGCCGATGCCAAACCCAGCGCCCACTTCGAGCACACCGTCGTCGTCCGACGCGATGGCGGAGAGATACTGACGAAATAGCATCCGTCCGAACTCGCAGAATCAAATTCCGATGACCAACTTAAGATGCAATTTATACTTACCCAACGTGACCCTTATTTTTTTCGCACGCTGGCTATTTGCCTCGGGTTGCTGCTGTTAATTTTTTTCGAGCCGCTTTCATATGATAATGCCGCCCTTCATCAGATGGCCCGAGAGCTCTACCAATTTCATCGCATACCGTATATTGGAAATTGGGACCATAGTCCACCCGGGATAATTTATTTGCATTTCATTGGGATCTGGCTGTTTGGGACCGCCGATACTACCGTACGCATTCTCGATATTATACTACAACTTGGTTTTTGTATCGTTTTTTACCGGCTTTGCCGGATGTGGCTCTCACGGCATACCTCCTCGATAGCGACGATTCTCTATGCGGCGTTTTACGTCTCAGGTGGCCTATCGGTTTATTTCGAGCGCGATCCATACGCGCTAATGTTTTGCCTTACAGGGTTCTATTTATTGGCGCGTAGTTACCATTCTAACATATTGCGAATGTCGGGTTTTATTGTGGCGGCTTTGCTTACCGGATATTCCATTCTACTTAAACCTACCGCGGGTCTTTATGCAATCTGGAATGGTATATTTATCCTTTTACCATATGTTGAAAGTCACAGCATCGGAAAACGAATCGCTCGCCTTGTAGCTTTTATTATTGTCGCCGCTATTCCACTTGCGGTCGTATTGTTTTTCTACGCGAGCATACGAGGCGGGTTGGAGGCATTATACATCGCTGTCATACGCTTCAATCTCGATCTATATGTGCAAATGCGTTCAGGCTCGCTCGATATTGCGCTCAATCTACTTCGTACAGCGTTGCTCTTTCCCTTCGCGGCGTATGGCTTGTGGGTACTTTACCGCAGCCAGGCACAGAAGGAAGAGCCGCCGGTCAAGCGCTACCTCGACGCGTTTCATCGCAGGATTCCCGCATGGTTCTACTATGGCGCGCTCGCGTCGGCTGTGGCAGTGAGTGTTATCCAAGGTAAGTTCTGGCGATATCAGTTGTTACCCGTTGCTATTCTTGTCATGCCATTGGCGGCGGTAACTATTGAAACGATCGTAGAACGATTTCAGAGGCCATTGGTCCGGCATTATGCTCTCATCGGTTGTATTGTACTCTGTTCATTCATTCAGATGAACCCGAAGTCGCAAGCTTCGTTGCTATACGCGATTACTCATCGGCAGTCGCCGTTCGGGGATACCTATGACTTCGCGAAGAGCACCCGGCAAGATTATGGAGTCAAGGCAGAGCGACGTACACTCCACTATCTCGATTCCATGGGGGTCAAAGATCGTGAAGTCGAGATCGGCTCGATCGAGCCTCACCTAATTCTCCATTTCCAACATGAGGCATTGGGCGCATTTGGGTTCCTACATCGTATCGAGCTTCGGACCGATGGAAATTTTTATGGTACCGCTTTCACGACCTATCAGCGGGAGTGGCAGCGCGATTACATGGACACGCTTCGCCAAAATCGTCCTCGCTTTATTGTTATTTGCCGATCGACAATCTACGATGCTTTTGGCACTGTGCTACATTTTGTACCCGGATTCGACAGCTTCCTTTCTGCACAATATGTTCGGGATACAGCGTTCGGGTCTTATGAGATTTACCGGCACCGCTGAAGTAGAGAAACCATTGAGCCAATGATTAACACGACGCGATGGCGGAGAGATATTGACGAAATAAGAGCATTCTGTGCATTTAAATTCTGGTCGTGGAGTTGCACGATCTTACTTCCGCAATAGTTCTTTTACTGTTCTATCGCTCGTGATTGTCTCTATCTATGCCAACGGAATTCGTCAAACCTCGTCACTATCCCGCCCTGGACGGTCTGCGTGGTGTAGCGGCGCTGATGATCCTGTGGCACCACTTCCTGCAATTGATGCCGCTGCACGGCCGTGTGCTTTCATCATCCACGCAAGTTTTTGGATTTACATGGGTGGGAGTCGATCTGTTTTTCGTTATTTCCGGATTCTTAATCACGGGCATACTGGCAGACTCGAAGTCGGGAAAAAATTATTTTCGGAAGTTCTATGGGCGGAGAGTACTTCGAATTTTTCCACTCTACTATGGCCTTCTGATCGTTGTTTTTTTCATACTTCCCCTGTTCGGAGGTGCAACGGACGTTGGTTCATCCTCGAAAGTCTTCTTCTGGACCTATACCAGTAATTTGTACTTCCAGGGGCACGGCTGGTTCGGCGATCATCTCCTGACACACCTTTGGACGCTCGCAATCGAAGAGCAGTTTTATTTCGTCTGGCCGTTCGTGATCTTTTTCGCTTCCAATCTCGAACGCCTCCGAAAAGGACTTCTTTGGGCTTTTGGATCGGTAAGCCTTTTACGATGTATTCTCTTTTTTTTCGGAGCGGATTATCATGTGATGTATCTCAATACCTTCACACACTGCGATGCGCTTCTCCTCGGTGGGTATCTGGCGCTAACAATGCGAAGCACTGCACCTACTCGCTGGAAAGGACTGCGCCCTGCAAAATCTGTTGCGATATTGCTCACCGTGATTGCGCTGCTCCTTGCGAACGTTGAGGCGCTCGATCCCAAATGGTTTACGCTTCCGCTGGTGGCTTTCGGTCGCGACGTACCAATGTTCGGCATGCTTGCCGTCGTTTTTGTGTGGTTAGTCTATGCGGCGACGAACAATACGTCCGGCCGGATCTTCCGATTCTTTTCTCATCCATCATTGAGATGGTTTGGCAAATACAGCTACGCGCTCTACGTGTTGCATGTACCGATTGCATTTTGGATCCTTCGAGCACCATGGATATCCTCTCGGCCTATCCTTGCAGAAGTCGAATACTTCATTCTCTATTTTGGAGTTTCCATTACAGCCGCATTTCTTAGCTGGCATTTATTTGAAAAACATTTCCTTAAATTAAAACGGTATTTTGCCCGCGAAGATGAGATTGGACTTCCTGCAACGGCGTTGCCAGCAGAAGGCTGATATGCAAGTTTTTAGGTTTATCCGTCCCGCCTCCGATAAAAAGTAAACCCATGAATGGCAGTATCGCGCTCGTAAGTATGTTCGAAAAAATCGGCGAAGCCGACGATCTTTTCCGCTTCCGCCAGTGGGCTATTCGCAACTCCTAATCGGAAGCCATTGTCGGCTTCGACGATAATGCGAGGTTTCTGCGCTCGCAGCGTATTCAAATACTCGCTTCGCCATTCCTGCTGATATCCTGTGAAGAGCCCATTTGGCTGCGGGGTTGCGAGTGCCTCGGTGCGACTATATTTTGTCACTCCTTCCAAGTTGCACTGCACGCGCATGTACGAGCGATAGCAACTCACGACCTCGATGCTCTCGCTATTGGGATCGATCTTATTCAAATATGTTGCTGCATCGAGTTCTGCAAGATATCCGCATCTCGGGTCGCTTGCTTGTTTGTCGTAGCAATACACGAGAGCGCCGAGCGGACTCTTCGTCCCATCGATAAAATGTCGAACGAGGTTTCGCGGATAAAGCCGGTATGCAAAAAATAAACAGAGGATGGCACTCACCGCAATGCCCAGTGGCCGCTTATTCGTAAGCCGTATTGGGCTTGTGATTCCGGAGGCAATCAGCGGGCTAAGGAGTGCCAGTAACGGAAGAAAATGCGATACCAGAAACTTACGCATGATGAGCACCGAAATAATGCACGATACGATCAGGGCCATATATAACCGAATATCGAAACTTGCAACCTCGGGGTGGCTTGCATTCACATTCTTATTTCTGCGCATAAAAAAAATGCCGGTAACTATCGCGAGAAAAAGATAGACCGCTACCATAAGTATAGTCGTCCGTTGCGAGGCCCAGAGTTCCATCGGACTTCGTGACATCATCCCGTACACATCGATTCCATAGCGTAATGCCTGCGTATAAAACGCGTAGGGTCCGCCATTAAAGAACAAATACGGTGTGAGCGGGAGAATAACTCCTGTGGAACATCCAAAGAAAATAGATGGAAGCGCGTGCCTCCGAGGTCGGTCGAGCGCAATAAGTAGCAGAAGAGCTGCCGGAAATAATAGGTAGGTCGGACGAAGAGCGGTGCAAAACGCAACGAGCACTCCTCCGAAAAAAAGAGAGAATGTTCGCACAGCGCGGAGTTGTATTCGTGCATCGAAAGCACGCCGAATGAGAAGAAGACCTGCTAAAAGAAATCCGGCGACAAAAGCATCCACTTGTCCCGCAGCGCTCCATGCGAGAGAAGTATAAATCAGGCAATATACAATAGGAGTGATCAGCGTTGCAAGCCTGGAGATATAGCGTCGAGTAGCAATAATCAAGAGATAGCATGTTCCGATTTGAAATAGCACATCGAATATTCGAAAACCGAGATCGGTCGCTCCGAATATTGAAATCGCGAAAGCGTGGAGATAGGCCATACCTGGAAAATTGAAATACCATGTACCAGTATAGGGCCATTTCCCAAATTTCACAAGGTCGTATCCCGCCGTTTGATAGACCCAATTATCCCAGCTAAGTGGCAGTAAAAGTTCGACGAGCAGAATCGCTCCCGCAATGACGAGGCAAATCGTAGTAGCGCGTCGCGATGGGAGTGGATTATGCAATAGCTTCTCCTATTACAATCGAGGCATTACCGGAAAGCACTGTTTCGGGCGGTGCTGGCCGATACCGGAAATATTTTTTGAGCTTTAAAAAGTGCTTCTCGATTATATGCCATGAGAGAATAGCCGCGAAAATCGAAAGCGTGAACTGGACGAAGATTATATAGATGCTATGCAAAAACGACCATTGTGGAGGAAGAGACTTTAGTACATTGGGTACCGGAAAATGCGCTCCGGCCCAAAAAACAATCGGCGCGTGCAGCAGATACAGCGCATAGCTGTATTTTCCGACTGCGCGCAATGGGCGTGCTTCGAGTATGCGTTTCAGTCGGCTCGGTCCATCGGCAATCGAGCGAAAGACAATGTATGCAAGCGGGAGCGAGACGAGACTAAACCCGATACATTGTCCGTACCACGGCCACGTCAGAGCATTGAACAGAAATTGATCGTTGCGAAGAATACAATATACAACAATAAACGCAGCAACGAGTATCGTGACCGTCCAATCGAGACGTTTAAGAATGCGAGAAAATTGCGGCAGCCGAATTTTTTCGAGCAGGCCCTCGCGTAACATTAGGCTAATGAGCGCGCCGAGTAAAAGCCCGTCCATCCGGCAAAGTGTGAAGGAAGTGATAAAGTATGCAGGCAGCCCGATCGAAAGACAGACCGAACGAATAAATGGAAGAAAGAGAAGGAGTCCGACAATCGCTTCTTTTAAGTTTTGCTCGCGAAGGATAAGTACCAGGAGCGGCCAGACCAGATAAAATTGCTCCTCGATCGAGAGCGACCAGAGATGATTGATGTTCTGATTCGACCACCCATGAAAGCCAACGTAAATATTCGAGGTGTACGTCCACTGCCACGCCTGGACACTTGTTAAACTCTCTGGTAGTGGCGAACCGAGTAGCGGGACCAGAAAATATAGAACGGCAAGGAAGGCATAATAGAGCGGAAAAATCCGCAGAAACCGTCGCGCGTAAAACGTCCGAAAATAGTTGGGTGAATGCTTCGTCTCCAGCAGGATGTTTGTAATCAGGAATCCGGAGAGTACAAAAAAGAGATCGACTCCGACCCAGAGTAAACTCGTCGCCCGTAAATATGCCTTGTCGAAGAAACCCGTCATTCCATACGAGAACGCCGAGTGGTGCGCGACGACCATCAGCGCGGCAATGCCGCGCAGCCCGTCGAGGGCCGGGTAATGTTTATCGCGAATAATCGGTGTGTTTGGCAATGACAGGGGACTGAACAGTACCATGATTCAACAACAAAGCCGCAAATCGGTTTCGGAGTATAGCTTTTTCTCGCTGCCTTCCGCGCTCTTGTTTTCCGCGCTGCTGTATGCATGGACGC
>DASZLH010000136.1:0-11486 GCA_035552495.1 Kapaibacterium sp. (SeqCode)
GAAGGATCTTCCGAGCGTCCTGCTGCATTCGAAATTTGGCGCACCGTATCCCAGGTCGTACCATTGTCCAACGAGCGCAGAAACCACACTTCGGAATTTCCTGGGGCATTGCTATTTAAGGCGACGAAGACTGCCCCTGCCGAAGCGGTAATGGAAGGCCACCAATAATAATTTCCGAGCAGTATCTTCGGCTCCCACGTATTGCCACCATCGAGAGATCGCATATAATAGGACGCATATACGCCGCCGGTAGTATCGCGGAATGCGATGTGAATCGTATTGCCCGAAACTGCGATCGAAGGAAAATCCACCTCGATCGTGGCATCTGTCAAACGCGTATCAGCGCTCCAGTTCGTTCCGCCATCGAAGGAATGTTTGTAATAAATAGCATTACTATCCCACCAAACGACATGCACCGAATCGCCGCTTACAGCGAGGCATTGCCCCATGTTCTCATTCAGATGCGCAGACGTATCGTTTGAAATTCGGCGGTCCGTTTCCCACTGCGCGAAAACATTAGAAGCGAAGAACAAGCCAAACAAAGCCCAAGCAAAAATCGAGTGGTATAAAGAATGAACACGTTTCATGGTAATAGAATAGAATAATACAACGCACGACAACTCTCTACTGAGCGCCCTACCATAACGATTTACAACTTTGGAAGTTACAGTTTATCGCACTTCCAGCCCAGCCGCTGTTTCCCGGTCACCGGTAACAAGGGCGAGCGCACCGCTCCCATCGTTAACGGCGAGCAGCATTCCATTCGATTCCTGCCCCATGAGCTTCGCCGGTTGAAGATTAGCAACGACGACGATTGCCTTGCCGATCATTTCCTCAGGAGAATATTTCTCGCCAATGCCTGCAACGATCTGCCGCTTCTCATCGCCGCCGAGCGAGATTTGCAGCTTGAGTAGTTTTTTCGATTTTGGAACTCGCTCTGCATCGATCACGACCGCTGTGCGCAGTTTGATTCTCTTGAAATCATCAATGGTGATTAAAGCCGTATCGGAGCTGCTATGTGTGGAGACATCTGCCTTGGAAACGGAGCGTTGGGCGTTAACTTCGGCAGCTCTATTCTGAGAGGCTGCGGCGGCCATGGATTCAAGGCGCTGTAATTCGTTTGCCACTACTTCGTCCTCAATTTTGTGAAATAGAATACCGATCGGCCCCAGTTCCGTTTGGCCATGAAGTTTCGGTTCGTGCGCGTTCGACCACGTCTCTTCGGCGAACGAATGACCGAGTGTCTTCATGATTTGTTCGCTCGCGTTCGGAGTGATAGGCTCAAAATAAATCGCAAGAGCGCGCAGTGCTTCGAGACAGGTACGAAGCACTTTTGCGGCGCCCTCTTTATCTTCTTTAATTAATTTCCACGGCTCCGCATCGTTGAAATATTTATTTGCAAGCCGGGCGAGATCCATCGTTTCGACGGTTGCCTCGCGAAGCCGAAAGCGTTCGTAAAGCGTAGCGATCTCGCGCGCGCGGTCGCCGAACGAACTAAGCAGCGCATTGCCGTTCTCATCGAGCTCCTTGCGGTTGCCCATGATCTTATTCTCGAAATTACGCTGGACGAACGTAAGCACGCGGTTCGCGAAGTTTCCGAAAATATCGGCAAGCTCGTTGTTGGTATGCGCCTGAAATTCCTTCCACTGGAAGTCGGAGTCTTTTTGCTCCGGTAGCATCGTTGCAAAGGCATAGCGGATAACATCCGACGGATAACGTTCAACGATATCGTGTACCTCTACGACCCACCCGCGAGATTTCGAGAACTTCTGTCCTTGCAAGTTCATAAACTCATTGGCCGGGACATTATCGGGCAGGATAAACTTGTGCGATGTATCCGCTTCATTATGCGCGAGGAGCATCGCAGGAAATAGTATCGTATGAAAAACGATATTGTCCTTACCGAGAAATGGAATCCAACGCGTGTCGTCATTTTGCCACCACGTCCGCCAATCCTCTTCATCCTTCATCCTTCCGCCGTCATCCTTGCCTGCGAGCGCTTCTTTCGTCGCGCTGATATAACCAATGGGTGCGTCGAACCAGACATAGATTACCTTGCCTTCTGCCCCTTCGAGCGGAACGGGTATACCCCAGGTCAGATCGCGGGTAATGGGGCGATCCTGCAAGCCGGTTTTGAGCCAGCTTCGAGCGCCTTGAATGACGTTGTCGCGCCAGTCATGCCGGTGCGATTCGACATATCGCGTCAGCGGCTCCTGAAATCTCGAAAGCGCGAAATACCAATGCTTCGTCGGCCGCACAACGGGCTTCGTCCCGGTAACTTTCGAGCGCGGATTAATTAGTTCGGTTTGATTGAGATAGGTCCCGCAGTTCTCGCACTGATCGCCGCGCGCTTCGGGGTTAGAGCAGACGGGGCACGTCCCTTCGACATAGCGATCGGGCAAAAACATCTTGGCCTGCTCGTCGTAAAGCTGCGGCTCTTCTTTCGGGACCAGAAATCCTCCGTTAAAAAGCGTAAGAAAAAATTCTTGGGCAGTCTTGCGATGGACGTCACTCGATGTCCGCGCATAATAATCGAAGCTGATGCCAAGTTTTTCGAACGAGGCTTTATTCAGCGTATGATTCCGGTCGATAATGACCTGCGGAGAGACGCCCTCTTTTTCCGCGGAGATCGTAATGGCAACACCATGCTCATCCGAGCCGCAAATAAAAAGCACCGGCTCGCCACGCAGCCGTTTGAAGCGAGCGTAAAGATCGGCCGGCAGGTAGCATCCGGCGAGATGACCGATGTGGAGCGGTCCGTTCGCATACGGCAGCGCTGCTGTGATGAGTGTGCGTTTGAAGTCTGGCATGTATTCTTTTCCGAGCGTAATAAATTACAAGCCTTCTTTAACAAGCCTTTTTCCGGAAAGTTGTAAATTAAATTGCAGGCCCAGGAAGTTTTTATATTATATTTGTATGGCATGGGGAATCACCTTCCCTGTCAGGTATCCGATAGATTGAGATTTTACCATCGGCAACGATGCTCTTCATTTTTTTAGGCTTACTTTTTTAGGAAAGGACTTTAGCCATGATTGACTTCATTTCCCGTTTTATTACTCCAGAGAGGTGTATCGGCTTCACAATTGTTTTTGCGGCCCTCGCGCCAGGTTTATTGCACGCCCAGAGCTACCAAATGCACGTGCATGTGAACGCCGGACCCTTGGATTCGACCTACGAGCTATCGCAAGTATCGCTGATCGACTTCACGGTCGATCCTGCGGCTCATCAGGAGCTTTATATTATTAATACGAAAGGCAAGCAGGACTCACTCGAAATCCAGAAGATTGGCGCGATTACCTATCGATACGATACAACAAATTCGCAGGTCCTCTTCAATATGACGGACGGCACGACGGATAGTGTTGCAATTGCCGGAATATCGAGTATTACTATTCCATCATTACCGGCATTTTCGGGCGTCGTGTCCGAGCGGTTGCCGGACGATGGGCTCGTTCAGTGCTATCCGAATCCAACGAACGGAAGCGCGACAATCCTCGTGACCCTTCGTGCTTCAACAAAACTTCGCGTGGAAATTTACGATATCGCCGGACATCTCGTGCAGGATTTCGGGGAGCGCGATTACTTGCCGGGAAGCCAGACGCTGCACTGGGATGGTAAAAACTCCGACGGAGAGCTCTTACCGAGCGGCTCCTATATTCTTCGTCTCGTGAATGATAATGGTGTCACGTCAATCAACCTCGCTCTTGCTCGATAACACATTCTTTTTTTGATGGAGGCCTTATGAAACCGTTGATTGTTGTTTTTTCGATTATCATCAGCCCATACTTCGCGCTCGCGCAGAGTATGCATGTGACGACCTTACAGCACGGAAGAGACTCGCTCTCACTCCGGCAAGGCGCTACGATAACGTTTAGCACGAGTCCTTCGCCGCTGCCGAACCTCACATGCAGCATGAAGCAGGGACCAGGCTCCTCCTTTGTGAACGGGTTCGACATTAACGATTTCGTTTCGCAGCTCTCGGACTGCAACGGCTTGCCGGATATGCTTCCGATCGATTCCATCGGTATTTCCAATACCGGCAAAGGGGATGTTACCGCGCCTTATGTCATTACGTTTACGCTTATTCGGATGAGCTTTCTCGCGGTCGTTGGCGGAAGCGCGGGATATTCCGAAACCGGCAGTGTAGTCGCCACAGGAACGATCGCAGGCCCATCGGTCGCAGCCGGTAAGACGAGCGCTCCGGTTAGTTTTTCTAATTCCGGCGGGACTTGGTCGTTCGCACCCGGCTCTCCGTTCGCAATTGCACCGACGATGGCCTGCGGGGCCGGGATCGTGGGAAGTCCCGTGTTGGAGTGCGGCCTCTACAAACTCAAAATTAAAATTGACGCAACTGATCAGATCGTCGAGTCGGACGAGAGTGATAACGAATGCGATTCATATATTTATGCGCCGGGCTCGCCGATTACGGACTTCAAATTTAGCTGGGATTTGACTGCCGCAGCAAAAACTGACACGGCCAATGCGAACGCTGCCGCGAAAGCCGATGGATACCCTGGCGGAGAGGCACCTCCTGGATGGTGCCCATCGTTTGCACCCGCACCGCTTCCGGCACCTTCGGCGAGCCCATGGGTGGTCGTTACGATCACTCCGGTGCCCGGCACATTGCCAACGGGAGTTTCCTTCAATGTCAATGGTTCAGCCATGCCGTGCTTTCAGAATACGTGCGATATTCCCTCCATTGCTGGTCTCCCGGTGAAGGGAGCTACGGCCGCTACAAAGGTCAATTGCAGCGTCGGCGGAGTCGATTGCTCTCTGGCCATCTTTCCATGCCCCGATTGTGTCCAATCCTGCGTTACCTGGCGCGTCACTGCGATTTCCAACGATGGCTGCCGCATCAAGTCCGATGAGTTCTCACAGGACATTTTCCATCGCTGTCATTAACGCATCGGAAGCCTAAAAGTAGTTTTGCATATTTATGCAACTTTCTGCATAAATATCCGTTTGTAACTGCGTGAAGCAACTACGAGCGGCAATTTTGGGGGCATCGGGATATGCGGGAGGTGAGCTAATTGGCATTCTCGCGCGGCACTCGTTCGTCACGCTT
Source organism: Kapaibacterium sp. (SeqCode) (assembly GCA_035552495.1). GTDB lineage: Bacteria > Bacteroidota > Ignavibacteria > Palsa-1295 > Palsa-1295 > PALSA-1295. The sequence continues at coordinate 5,066 of DASZLH010000136.1, forward strand.
GACCGAGTTTTCGCGCAATCCTCTGCGGGCGCGCTCGTAAGCGACATCCATCCGCGCGCCGAGCAGAATGGCCGTACTTTCGAAGCCTACTCGGGGACAGAAAATCTCGAGGCCGAAATTTGCTTTCTCGCATTGCCGCACGGCGAAGCAATGGAAATCGCACCGGCATTGCTCGATGCCGGAAAGCTCGTCATCGATCTCAGCGGCGATCATCGCTTGAAAGACGCCGCGCTTTTCTTGCAATACTATCAGCGCCCCCAGACATCTCAGCAGATTCTGCAACATGCCGTTTACGGTCTCCCGGAATGGTCCTGCGAGGCGATACGTAATGCACGGCTCATTGCCAATCCCGGCTGCTATGCGACGAGTGCAATCCTGCCGCTTGCGCCACTCCTCGTCGATCGTTTGATCGACCCCACTTCCATCGTTATCAATTCGATGTCCGGAGTTTCCGGCGCGGGGCGCAAAGCTGCGGTCGATTATTCTTTCGTCGAAATAAACGAGACGGTAAAAGCGTATCGCGTTGGCGATCATCAGCACATTCCCGAAATCGAGACGGTACTTAGTAACCTCTCTTCGCAGAATGTCCAGATCACCTTTATTCCGCACCTGATCCCCATCACGCGCGGAATTTATACGACGATCTGCGCTAATATATCATGCGATGTGTCGTTCGATCAACTGGCCGGATCGTTCGAGACGCATTATGCTGGCAAGCCGTTTGTCCGCTTTCATCGCGAGCGGATCCCAGAGATTCGCCGCGTCACGGGGACGAATTTCATTGACATCGGTCTTCGCTATTTACCGGAGCGTAAACAAGTAATCGTCATTTCCGCCGAAGACAACTTAATCAAGGGCGCGGCTGGACAAGCCGTGCAGAACATGAACATTGCGTGTGGATTTCCCGAAAAGGAGGGAATAGTATGAATTCGGATATTGGGTATCAGGTTTCGGCATCGCCTGCGATGCAGGAAATCCTGGAAGAAATTGCAATCTCCAATGGAAGCCTCGCATCAAGCGAAGAAGCCTCGAAATTTCACGAAATTTCGGGCGGAATTACGGCTCCGAAAGGTTTTACTGCGGCTGGCGTCTATTGCGGCATCCGCAAGATGAAGAAAGACATCGCGCTTATTCGCAGCGAAGTGCCTGCGAATGTTGCCGCAGTTTTTACGCTGAATAAAACGATTGCCGCGCCGGTCATTGTCGATAAATTACTTCTCAAAACCCCCTCTCCCAGCAGGGAGAGGGGGCAGGGGGTAAGGTGCAGCGCGATCGTCGTCAATAGCGGCAACGCAAACGCCTGCACCGGCGAGCGTGGAATGAACGATGCGTGGACAATGGTCCGCACGACAGCCGAATCGCTCGGCATTCCGGAAAACGAAGTGCTAATTTCTTCGACGGGCGTGATCGGCCAGTATTTACCGATAGAGAATGTCGTTGCTGGAATTAAGCAACTCCCTGCCCAGCTCACTGCCAATGGCAGCAACGATGCGGCGCTGGCTATCATGACCACGGATACCTATGCGAAAGAAGTCGCGGTAGAATTCGAGATCGGCGGCGAGAAAATTCGAATCGGCGGAATAGCGAAAGGCTCCGGAATGATAGCGCCGAATATGGCGACGATGCTCGCATTCCTGACGACCGATGCGAACATCCCACAGCCGCTTTTGCAATCGACTTTTGCAAAACTAATCGATCGCTCGTTCAACCGGATTACCGTCGATGGCGATATGAGTACGAACGATATGGCTGCGCTGCTTGCAAATGGCAAGTCCAATGTAGCACCGCTCGAAGCGGGAACGAAGGGATTTGCACTCTTTACCGAAGCACTGGAATTCGTTCTGGTCAAGCTTGCGAAAATGATCGCGCGCGATGGCGAAGGCGCGACGAAATTAGTCGAGATCATCGTGAACGGCGCACGGACCGAACGCGAAGCGCTGACCGCCGCGCGGTCCGTTGCCAATAGCAATCTCGTGAAAACAGCCATTCACGGTGCGGACGCGAACTGGGGCCGCATTTTAGCGGCTGTCGGGTATTCGGGCATCGACTTCGACCCAATGAACGTCGAGCTATATTTTGGCGACCTTCCGATCCTCGAAAAAAATTATGGCATTGTAATTGACGAAGCCAAAGCGAAAGAAATTTTTTCGAAAGAAAACATCACCATTACCATCAATTTGAACCAGGGCAAAGAGAGCGCGAACTTCTGGACGTGCGATCTGTCGAAAGAATACGTTCACATTAACGCAAGCTACCGGTCATGACACTCACGAAAGAAGACATTCTTACAGGCGCGTTGCCGTACATTCAACGGTATGAGGGCAAGACATTCGTAATTAAGTATGGCGGCGCGGCCATGACAGACGAATTTCTGAAGGAATCATTCGCGAAAGACGTAACACTGCTGAAAAAAATCGGTATCAATGTCGTCATCGTTCATGGCGGCGGCAAGGAAGTGACCGATCTTTCTGCAAAGCTGGGTATCGAAAGCCGCTTTGTCGGCGGGCAGCGTTATACGGATGAAGCCATGCTCAAGATGGTCGTAATGACACTTGCCGGCACGGTGAATAAAGATGTCGTTGCGCTCGTCAATCGCGCGGGTGGCAATGCGGTCGGACTTTGCGGTATCGATAATAATCTCATCACCGCAAAAAAATATTCGCCAAAAGGCTACGATCTCGGATTTGTCGGCGAAGTGGAATCGGTAAATGCCACGTTCCTCCATTCGCTCGTCGCGAGCGGTGTTATGCCGGTTATCGCGCCCGTTGGAGTTTCGGAATCGGGCGACATTTATAATATCAATGCGGATATTGCCGCGAGCGCGATCGCGCAGGCGCTCGGCGCCGAGAAGCTGTTTTTCCTAAGCGACACGGAAGGCGTCCTGGTGGATGGCGAACTCGTTCCGACGCTTACAAATGCCCGCGCGCAGCAATATATCAAGCAGGGTATTATCTCGGGCGGTATGATCCCGAAAGTGAATGCCGCATTCGATGCGCTCGCGAACGGGGTGAAGAAAGTCCACTTGATCAATGGCGCGGCGAAGCATTCCCTTCTGCTCGAAATTTTTACGCATGAAGGCGTCGGCACGCAGATCATTCGCGAAGAAAAAGTTTTCGGCAATCCTAAAGTAGCAAGTACTGGCAATGCCACCAAAGGAATTGGCAAGCACGACTTGCTCGATCTCACTGTCATGACGAAGCAGGATGTCGAAGACCTGATGCACCTGACCGATGTGTTGAAGCACACCGATGCCAAGCCGCTCGCGGGCAAACATGTTACGCTTCTGTTTCAAAAACCATCGCTTCGGACACGTGTGTCGTTCGAAGTCGGCGTCGCGCAGTTGGGCGGCACGTCACTCTATCTTTCGAACGAAGGGGTTGGCATTGGCGAGCGCGAATCGGTGGCCGATGTTGCGCGCGTGCTTTCGTCGTATTCGAATTGCATTGTCGCCCGGTTATTCGATCATTCTATTCTGCTCGATCTTGCCAAATATGCGGACGTGCCGGTTGTTAACGCACTCACGGACCATTCGCACCCATGCCAGATCCTTGCAGATATTTATACGATCCGACAGCACGGGAAATTGCGTCCGGGTATGAAGGTCGCGTTTATCGGCGATGGAAATAACGTCGCAAATAGCTGGCTCGAAATGGCTGCGATCTACCCGATGCACCTCGCTATCGCAGCACCGCGCGGGTATCATCCCGACCCGAACGTATTGGAGCGCGCCGCAGCGTCGGGAGTTAGTACGATCGAGATCGTGGACGATCCGCGCATCGCCGCCGATAACGCCGATGTGCTCTACACTGACGTCTGGACCAGTATGGGACAGGAAGAAGAGAAGATCGAGCGAATGAAAGCATTCAAGAATTATCAGGTGAACAGCGCGCTTGTCAATCTCGCACATCCGAATGCCCTCATCATGCACTGCCTGCCTGCGCACCGTGGGGAAGAGATTACCGAAGACGCGATGAACTCGAAGAACTCGGTGATTTTCGATCAGGCTGAGAACCGGCTGCACGTGCAGAAAGCAATCCTTACGACATTATTAGCGCCGGATTTTGCGGGCGCTGGGTATCGGGTTGCAAGTATGGAAGAAAATCCAGATGCGAACGATGCGCTCCTTGAAACATCATCCACGATACCTACATCTACTTGGGTATCCAAGCAGCATGAACAAGCAGACGCGGCAATTTACCATTCGTGAGATCATCGCGCGCGAGCACGTGGCGAACCAGGACGATCTCGCTCAGGCCTTAAAGCGTGCCGGCTTCGACATCACGCAGGCGACGCTCTCGCGCGATCTCGCGGAAATGGGGGTGCATCGCATGAGTACATCCGAAGGACCTCGCTACGCCGTGAATGGCCAAAGCGAAGACCACCGTGTGCGAGCGCTGCTCAGTTACGAAGTGACGGCGATCGAACAAAACGAGTCGATGATCGTCGTAAAGACGCTTGCGGGGCGCGCGCAGGGTGTGGCAGAGCTAATCGATTCGATGCACAGCGATGACATTCTCGGCACGCTGGCTGGAGATAATACAATTTTTATAGCGCCGCGTTCGGTGAAAGCAATTTCGAAACTTGTGCAAATGCTGAGAGATTTTATTATAACTTCAGGAGACTGATTTAATTTTTAATATTTCGATTCAATTATTTTTTTGGAGCGATGAACAACATTAATGGCCTGACTGGCCTCGAAGGTGCGCGTATCGCGCTGGCATTTTCCGGCGGACTCGATACATCCGTCATGGCTTATTGGCTGCAAAAAGAATTTGGCGCCGAGATCGTAACGATCTCCGGCGACCTCGGTCAGGAAAAAGAACTGCGCGGGATCAATGAAAAAGCGTATGCGCTCGGCGCAAAGGCTGCGTATCATGTCGATCTCAAAAAGGAGTTCGCGGAAGAATTTGTCTTTCGCGCGCTGAAAGCCGACGCACTATATGAAGGCGCGTACCCGCTGGCCACCGCGCTTGGGCGACCGTTACTCGCGAAAACACTCGTCGAAATTGCACGTAAGGAAGAATGCACGGTCATTGCACACGGCTGCACCGGAAAAGGCAACGATCAGGTCCGCTTCGATGCATCGATCTGGGCGCTCGCGCCGGACCTGCGCGTGATTGCGCCCGTTCGCCATTGGGAGTTCAAATCGCGAGAAGATGAGATCGCGTATTGCGAAGCGAACACTATCCCGGTCCAGGCAACGAGGAAAAATCCTTATTCCATCGACGAAAATCTTTGGGGCACGAGCATCGAGTGTGGCGTGCTCGAAGATCCGACTGTCGCTCCGCCATTGGACGCATATCAGCGCACGGTCTCTCCCGAAAGCGCGCCCGATCAACCGGAAGAAATTACGATCGCCTTCGAGCGTGGCGTTCCCTTTGCGCTAAATGGCGAGAAGATCCCTGCCGTCGATCTGATCATGATGTTGAACCATCTCGCCGGCGCGCATGGCATCGGGCGATTGGACATGATCGAAAACCGGCTTGTCGGAATTAAATCGCGCGAGATCTACGAAGCGCCGGCCGCAACGCTTCTCCACTTCGCGCATCAAGAACTCGAGCGACTCACACTCGATAAATGGACTGCGCACTACAAGGCGAAACTTGCCCAGGACTATGCCGAGTTGATCTACAATGGCCTCTGGTTCTCGCCACTTCGCGCCGCCTTCGATGCATTTATCGACGAGACACAGAAGCTCGTAACCGGAACGGTCGTGGTAAAACTTTACAAAGGAAATCTCAGCATTCAGTCGCGCTGGTCGCCCAACTCGCTCTACGACAAAGCGCTTGCGTCGTACACGTCGGAAGATACATTCGATCACTCCGCTGGCGAAGGCTTCTCGAAAATATTTTCGCTCCCACTGCGGACGATTGCGCGCGTGAACAAGGGTATGGCTCAACCGCACACCAAACATCCTATCCCCACCGAAGTATAGTGCCGGAAACGAACACCGCTCTCTGGGCCGGCCGCTTCACGGAAGCGATCGCCGACATCGCTCACCGTTTTTCATCGAGCATAGCGCTCGATGGAAAGCTGTGGCGCGAGGATATTCGCGGTTCGATCGCGCATGCGCGAATGCTCGGCAAGTGCGGCATCATTGCTCCGGAAGAATCGCAGGCGATCGTTGAAGGGCTGGAAGCCATCGCGGAAGAGATCGAGAGCGGAGTGTTTCAGTTCGATCCTTCGATGGAAGACGTGCATCTCGCGATCGAAGCGCGGCTCATCCAGAAGATCGGCGCGACTGGCGGCAAGTTGCATACTGGTCGCAGCCGTAACGATCAAGTTGCAGTCGATGAACGGCTCTACCTGAAAGAGCAAATTCCCGAACTGATTGTCTGCACCACGAAGCTGATTCAATTGCTCGTATCAAAAGCGGAAGCACATCTGGGCGCCGTCATGCCCGGCTACACGCACCTGCAGC
>DASZLH010000137.1:0-2798 GCA_035552495.1 Kapaibacterium sp. (SeqCode)
GAGTCCCGTAAACTGCTCAGCGACGAAGAACGGCTGCGAGAGGAACCGCTGCACGCGGCGCGCACGATTGACGATGACTTTGTCTTCGTCCGAGAGCTCGTCCATGCCGAGGATGTTGATGATGTCCTGCAGGTCTTTATACTGCTGAAGGATGCGCTGCACGCCACGCGCGACAGCATAGTGCTCCTCGCCAACAATATCTGCGGAAAGAATGCGGCTTGTGGAATCGAGCGGATCGACGGCGGGATAAATACCAAGCTCGGAGATCGCGCGCGAGAGTACCGTCGTCGCGTCCAGGTGAGCGAAGGCTGCGGCGGGAGCCGGATCGGTAAGATCGTCAGCTGGCACGTAGATCGCCTGCACCGATGTGATCGAACCTTTATTGGTCGAAGTGATGCGCTCCTGCAAGCCGCCCATTTCGGAAGCGAGCGTCGGTTGATAACCTACCGCCGAAGGCATACGTCCAAGTAGCGCCGATACTTCGGAGCCAGCCTGCGTAAACCTAAAAATATTATCGATGAAGAGCAACACGTCTTTGCCTTCGACATCGCGGAAGTATTCCGCGAAGGTCAGCGCAGTCAGTCCGACGCGCTGGCGCGCTCCGGGCGGTTCGTTCATTTGTCCGAAGACAAGGACCGTCTTATCCAATACGCCGCCCTCGGACATTTCAAGATAGAGATCGTTACCCTCACGCGTGCGCTCGCCGACCCCGCCAAAGACGGAATAACCGCCGTGATGCATCGCAATGTTGTGGATTAGCTCCATGATGACGACCGTCTTTCCGACACCCGCGCCGCCGAAGAGACCTGTCTTACCACCTTTGGAATAAGGCTCGAGCAAGTCGATGACCTTAATGCCTGTTTCGAGGATTTCCGAACTGGTCGAGAGATTTTCGAATTTCGGGGGATCCCGATGGATCGGCCATTGGAATTCCGACTGGATTTGCTCACCGCCATCGATCGTTCGGCCGATGACATTGATGAGCCGCCCGAGCGAGTTTGGCCCGACGGGTACCGTAATCGGCGCACCGGTATCGATCGCTTTCATACCGCGCACGAGGCCGTCCGTCGTGTCCATCGCAACGGCGCGGACCCGGTCCTCGCCTAAATGCTGCTGAACTTCACAGACGAGATCTTCCTGCTCAGCTTGCGCGGCGCCATTGGTTGCGGCACCGTTTTTGGCGCTTTCGATACTTGGCCGAGGAATGCGAATGGCATTCAGGATAGCCGGCAGCTTGCCGCTCGAAAAATCGACATCTACTACGGGCCCGATGACTTGTACGACCTGTCCTTCGTTCATGCTAATGGTGTTGTCCTATATTTATATAATGCCTTTCGACGATGGGCATCGTCGGCGATACTGGGTTAAACTTCCGCGCGCGCTAACGTTTCGAGAAATAGTAGGGTTCGAAAATTGTTCAGGACGATTCTTCCATGTAGAATCTTCTGTGCTATCCATTTTGAAAGAAATGCAAATATTCGATATTTAAATTAGCACTATATAGAAGGATATAAAAATTATGCAAAAATACAATTCTCCTATAATATTTCCGAATTTTGCTTCAATTTTTTGTTTCTAAATAATTTACACTTCCTATGTTATTCCAGTTCTTCTTAGGAATATCAAACGCACTATCGCTCAATCATAATTGACCCATTCATCGCGCTATTTTCAGTGAAGACCTGGTAAAAATATGCGTCCTCCGGAAGTGCGTGTCCATCGAAAGTAATGGCTTGATCTCCAGATTCTAAATAGCGGCAGCTCCGCCAAACTTCGCGCCCTAACGGATCGAATATGACAATGGAAACCCATTGTGGAGAAGACAGATCGATATGGAACGCGATAGTGCTGGAAAACGGATTAGGTTGCGCTTCCACACGAAGAAATGGAGAAATCCCAGGCGAGCTGTGAACACTACTTTTTAGCGCCGCGATATTCGTTCGATAGACGCCGCCTGTTTTTGTGCCGGCAAATAACTCACTATCTCTCAATGCCAGTGCGTAAACGACCGTATCGTTAAGACCATCATTTGCCTGTGTCCACTGATCCCCATTGTTAGTCGAGAAAAATACTCCATCCCTCGTTCCGGCATAAATTGTTGGGCCATCGGTTGCAAGCGCATAAATGCGACCTACTAGCCCATTCGATTGTATTGGATACCATGAATCGCCGCTGTCGTTAGACCGAAAGAGTGGTCCATCTACAGCGAACGTGTATTGAGAATTATAAGCTTGAGGGGAAACAGTCTGATCATATCCACCAAAATCTTTTTCAGACCAACTTACTCCATTATCGCTCGAAACAAAAACAATGGATTCACTACCCACTAAAATTCGAGAACCTCTTGCAAGAATTGAGAAGCCTCCAATTGTGCTATCAATAATATCCCAAGTCTTTCCGCCATCGATCGATCGCCCAATACCGATAGACATTGCTGCTAAAAGTTCATTGTTGTTATGCGTAAGGGCATATACCGAATTCCATGAACCGATCGTGATAGCTTCCCACATGGTACTTCCAGAATCCAAGCGATATAAGCCGAAGTATTCTGTTCCTGCATAGATGCGCTGATCTTTAGAAAGCAGCGCGCGAATAGTGAATGGCGGCAATCCGTTATTCATTCGGACCCACGAATTTCCAGTATCGGAAAGCTTAGAAACACCCCCACCATACGCGCCCGCATAAAGTATATTGCCTTCGACTGCAAATGCATCGATATACGAGCGAACTATCCCGCTATCGGCTTCCAGCCATGTCTTGCCGCTATCCTGCGACCGGAATATATTCCCATCCGTCCC
>DASZLH010000138.1:0-5198 GCA_035552495.1 Kapaibacterium sp. (SeqCode)
ATGATTGGAATCGAAGGCGTCAATGAGACATCCCGCATACTATCGATAATCCCAACGATTGGCAGCTTCGGTCCTGAGACTCCATGCAGTGTTGCGGGTACAGTGAACGTGATTTTGAACGCCGAATCGCTGACTGGATTGTTCGCAAGATCGTGGATACTATCGCGGTTTACGGTGAGCGTATAACTTGCATTCGGAGCGAGTGGCGCGCTGGTAAGCAGCGTGACCTGTCCCGGGCGTTTATCCGGGCTTTCACGAAACGCGGCGGAAAGCGGGATATTTTTCAGCAAAAAATTCGAAGCATGTATATCGTTACTATCGATCGCTTCCGAAAAACGGGCGCGGACATGAAACGAATCGACCACCTCGACATCCTCAAGTTCCGGCTTGATCGTATCGACTTTCGGCGACATACGAATGTAAAAATTCGATTTGACGACGCTATCGAGCATCACGTCCCCTGCCGGAACACCAAAAGCATCGATGCCCGGATCGTACACATGATTGCGATATACATCCCCGACCGCACACACGCGATACCGATGTCCCACTTTCATTGCAAGAAATTCCCAAATGCCTTGATCGTTTGGCTGCGTAAGCAAATCGGGCGGCGTATGCGTAAAATTTAACGTGTCCCGATCGTGTATGGTAATATCGTAGGCAAAAATGAAAATATCGCTCGCTTTCGTGGCCGCGCCTGCAAATGGCAAAAGAATAAAGCCCGAAAGTATTCCGGTATCGATCGCTGGGCCGGTCGAGAACGTAACGCGCATCGGCGAAGCCAGCGTGTTATTACGTCGCGATTTAAGATCGCGCGAGAGCTGCACGGTATACGTGGTGCTGTCTCTCAATCGCTCAGGTAAGTCGATCCGGACCTGATCGTTGCCCAGCCAACGATATTTCGGAATGCCATTGAGATAGGGCTGGATCGAAAAGGCCTGTATGAACGATGCGCGATCAATATCGCGATCGAACTGAAATGAAATGTGGGTATTCGTCGGAATATTTAACTCCCGGTTATTTGGGATAGAACTCACGAGTGCCGGACGCGTCGTATCGACGGGACCGCCTGGCGGCGGGGCCATTGCGGCGCAACCCCCAAGCGAGAGTGCGATCGTAACGAACAGGGCTAAAGTGTAATGCCTCGATACGGCCAGACTCACGTTGAATGTAATTGAGAAACGGATTGGCGCTTCACTCCATTTGTGGAGACGCCATGTTTACGCTTGAAGAACTCCACGGTTTCGCGGAGGCCTTCCGTGAGATCAACTTCCGGTTTCCATCCGAGCACTTGCTGAATGTGCTCGTAGGAACAGACGCTCCGCTGCTGCTCTCCTGCTTTGGCCTGGCCATGCTGGGATTTTGCCGCGCCATTCGTCGTCAGTTCCGAAAGCACTTCGAAAATGCGGTTAACGTCAGTCTCGATGCCGGTCGAAATATTGAAAATATCGGAGCCCTTTAATTTATCGAGCGCCAGCATGTGAGCGCGAACCAGATCGCCAACATAGACGTAATCGCGCGTCTGCGTCCCATCGCCATTGATTACGCATTCTTCTCCGTCCAATAATTTCTCGGTAAAGATCGCAACCACTCCGGCTTCCCCATGCGGACTCTGGCGCGGGCCATATACATTCGTATATCGAAACGACACGTACTCGATCCCCTGTACTTCATGATAGTAGTGCAGATATAGTTCGATACTCCGCTTCGCCACTCCGTATGGAGAGATAGGGCGCGTCGGATGCTTTTCATCGGCAGGGAAATAATCCTGTTCGCCATAAATCGCGCCACCTGTCGAGGCAAGCATGAACCGCTTGAGATTCCCCTGCTCTTTCGCAGCTTCGAGCAAATTCAGCGAGCCGATAATATTCGTCGTGCAATCGAAGATCGGATCGGCTACACTCTTGCGGACATCCAATTGTGCCGCATGATGGTTCACAATATCGAACCGGTGCTCACGGAAGAGCTTGCGGACGAGCTTTGCATCGGTAATGTCCCCCTCGACGAACTCTGCTTTGGCATTGATATTCTCGGTCTGGCCCGAACTGAGATTGTCGATAATAACAACGCTATCGCCACGATCGATAAAGGCATCGACGATATGAGAACCGATAAAGCCTGCTCCGCCTGTAACTAATACTTTCACGAACGTGCCTCCTAAAAGCTAATGGAAAAGGAATAGATGGCGCAAACGGTTCGCGCCGTTCATGACCCCGGAGCAAAAAGCGGGCAAATCACTCTCGTGGCTTCCCGAGCCGGATGAACACGCGCATATATTTATCCGAATGCGAGACTTCATTCGTGCCATCATCCGTTTCCCATCGGTGATAGGTCAGTGATTCATTCGTAAATGCGACGCCGCGGCCAAAGTAACGTTCGAAGTAATCGTCGAGCACGTCGCGGAGGCCCGTATATCGGTCTCCGGAGAGCGGGTGCCAGTTAATCACAATCGTCCGAACGTGACTATGCAGGAGTTGCAATTGAATGTACGCGGGCTGCCCAAAGAGTGTGACCGAATCGGATTCGAGCAACAGGAGCGAATCGACATGCAACGTGTCCATGCGTAATGCAATATGCCGCATGACCAGAAAAGCAGAGTCCTGGGACATTCCTAAATGTAATTTGTCAAAAGGCGGGCGCGGCGGAACGTAGTGTATTATCGACGTGTGGATTTGAACTTTCGATGAGGATTGCGCCGGAGAGATTTGCGGATGAGCCATCACGAACAAAACGATAGCAAATAATATCATTCTGAGCGAAGTCTCCTGAGATGATGCGGAAGAAAGAGCGAGATATCGATTGGGTAGGCGCATCTTTATATTTTTTCGAAGGTGCCTACGCTCATAACGCTTGCTTTACTACGATGACCTTGCCATTGCTAACTCCGACGAATTCGACGTGACGCCCATCGGGAGTCCAGGCCACTTGTCCGATCTGCTCGAAGAGCGGCGAGCGTTTTCCACCGGCGGCCACGAAGAGCTTGCCATGTTCGCCTACGATCACGAGTGCCGTCTTCGATTCGTCCGGCGACCAGACACAATTAATTACTTTGTTCGTACGGTACGCGAGTTTGCGATCGATATAAAATTTTGGAATACCGGCCGTGCCGCAAAAAGCACAGTCAGGAGAAAGAGTATAAGCATAATGCTTCCCGCTCGAGCTCAAAAACAGGTTGGAAACTCCAGGATAGGGACCCGCGACAACTTTCCCATCATAAACGACGACCGCACGATGCTCGTCGGAAGAGTCGGTTACGCGTGAGATAGCCGGGTCGGCGGCAAAATATGCTATGTGCCGGCCCGAATCGTCCATGTGAATTTCGTTGATCCAACGGTAGAGTCCCTGGTTATAGCCATCATAATTGATATAGGTTCGAACGGTATCGGCTGAACGGGAGGAATAGGCCGTTCGAAGTTTTTTTGCGACATGGACAAAGTCAAAATCGTAATCGCGGCCCTCGATTACATTGCGATACTGCACATCGGAAGTATATCGCCATACAGTCGGATCCCAGATGAAATTCTTCTGCGGAATGGGACGCTTGTAAAGAACGATGCTGGTATCGGAAGCATCGGTCACTAATTTTTCGGTCAGGCCGTCAGTAGCGCGGTACGCCCAATGGTCTTCATCGTGCGAAAAGGAAAACTGGTGTGGATAGACTTCATTCTTGTGGACGACCTTGCCATCGACGATCACAAAATCGCGGTCGCCTTTTTGAGTTTCATAGGCGTATGGAAGTAACTCCGCCCACTGCCGGCCGGTCCGGGAAAATTCGACTACCGGGTAATCGCTGATGAAATTCCCAACGAGAGACGTGTCCTTATATACGTATGCCGTGGTGGAATCGAAACCCTCATGGGTGAATGCTCGCAGCAGTCCCGTCCAAATCAGATAGTTTCCATTCGGACTAAGCCGTGTGGCTGCTGCCGAAATTTCATGAAATTGCTTGGAAAAAGGATGGCCGTCAATCGTGATGGTCTGCCAGTTTGCAAACTCATCGACCACATACCAATGCGATCCGTCTGGTGTCGCGCTCATGAGCTTGACTGTGCGCGCTAAGTCCAGAGAATAAATAGTATGTTCTTCGACCGGTGCAGGGTGAAAAAGCTTACCAGGATCCGGGCCTGGAGGCAAGGGCTGTGGCTTTGCGATATTTACAATTCGTTGCGCCCGGCCTACTCCGGAAACAGACAAAATTATTGTACAAACGACGAAAGAGAAGAAACGAACGGACTTCCAGTCCATTTTGGCGAGTAATTTCATTGCGAGAATAACAGCGAAGGATGGGTCTTCGCTCCTTACGGCCGCAGCATCAGTCCTAACTGCCTGGCGACTTCTTTCGAAAGCAATCGCCGGTCGAATGTTTTCACGAACGGCACATTCACATTCCTCGGAAGCGATCCCGATTTCCAGTTACGATAAAGATCGACAATAGCCTGAGCAATCGCGCGTGTGTCATTCGGTGGCGCGGTGATAGCTGCGCCATACTCCTGGAGAATTCGTCCCGCCGGACCACTGGGCGGGACCAGACCGAGAATTGTCCTCCCGGTGCCGAGATATTCATAGAGCTTGCCCGGTGCGCCTCGCTCATCGGAGACGGTCATCCAAAGTACGTCACTCGCAAGCAACAGCGCGATCGACTCGCGGTGTGGCAGGTATCCTTTCGGGACGATATTCGCCGCAAGACCGGCACTATGCGCCGCGCGAAGAAATTCTTTTTGCAGAAGTCCGGTAAAAATGAGTTCCAGATCATCTTTCAGTCCAGGCTCCGCGCGCGCGGCGCGTCCGATCCCTTCCAAGAGCGGGCGCGGCGAACGGCCGGCGTGAAACACTCCGCCGTATGTGATTCGAAACTTCGAGGGATCGCGATACTGGTCCGCGATTTTGAGCGCAGCGGCAATATCCTCCGGGTCATACCCATGCGGGACGATCGTCACATCGTCATGCGAGAGAAACGGATAATGCTGCAACAGCACTTCCTTCATCGAACGGTTTATCACGGTGATCCCATTGGAGGACCGCAAGCAATCGTCCTCCAACTTCCGTGCATACGCCTTATGAAACGGAGTCGCGTAGAAATTCAATGCCGGATAGTCCACCCACGCATCGCGATAGTCCATGAGATAGGGCACATTGTATTTTTCGCGTAATGCTTGCGCGATCAGGAAATCGGTGTAGGGCGGCGCCGTAGTAAAGAT
>DASZLH010000139.1:0-19973 GCA_035552495.1 Kapaibacterium sp. (SeqCode)
ACCAAGTCCATCCGGAAATTATTGTTCTCCGCAAAATTATACGAGCTAAGGTGCGGTGCCATAATTCGCTCCATCGCACTAAGCCGATCGCGCGTGCCGAGCCTCGCGGAAACAAATCCGCCACCGCCCAGCAAAAAACTATCGCGAATATCGGCAAGCCGAATTGGGGGCGGGGCAGACCACACACTGACATCGCGCAGCCAGGGCAGCGTATCGAGAAGACCCAATTCCGGTAAAGCAGTCGGTTGCAAAATTTCGTGTTAATCAAAACAGGTAAGAAATCCGTCGGCAGACGCGACAAAAATCTGAGCTCGGCCATCCCCATTCAGGTCTTCGGCGATGGGCGAACCCATACCGTAACCCGAATAATATTCTGCTAAGATACTAAAATTATTTGCATCGTCCTTCGAACCATCGCAGCCGATTACGAGAAGGCGTCCGTCGTTCGTGCCAGTCACGAATTCAATTTTGCCATCCGAATTCATATCGATAGCAAGGATGTCCGTGGTAATTGCGTTTAGCGCCAGCGAAGCGCGGAGCGTTCCGGTTTCGTAATCGTATATTCGGAACGTCCCATCGGCATGTCCCTGACCGAGTTCGAGCCTGCCATCGCCATCGATATCGCCGAGAGCGGGCTGCCGATATAGCACATCGCCAAAATGCGCCGGATGCCACCACTTGGGCTGCCCCGATTTTGCGATCACACCGAAGCCTCCGAAGCATCCACCGATAATCAGGTCGTCATCATGAACATTAGGAGTGCCATACGCTGTGAACGGATCTTCGATCGAGGAATGAGTGACAACCGATTGTTCCATAAATGCGCCGGACGATTTCATGGCGTCCGCGGTGTATTCGGTCAGGAGTTTTGGAATGCGGATGAACTCTCCGGTCTCGAGGTTCAATTCGCAGAGTGTATCTTTGGCGCAGAAGACGGCGATCGGTGTTCCATTCTGGTATCGAAGCGCGGACGTTCCCCAGGGGCCAACGCCTCGGCCATATTCTCCGATGCCAGTGCGGTCTTTACGCCACAGAATTTCTCCCGTTGCAATTAAAAATGCAAGCGAGCACTCACTGTTCATCGACTGCGACTGATAAAAGCTTACAAATAAAGCAGCTCCGCGCGAATGTCTGAAATAGAGCCAATCGTAGCACCCAATTCTCGAACCGGGAATGCTTGCCGGCATATCCGGAAATTCGAACGATCGAATTCGCTCTCCTTCCGCGGAATACAATGAAAGGCGCGCATGGACGAGGCCTTCATCATCGACAACGACGAGCATGGGACCAGAGGAAGTATCAATCACACTCGCTACGTGAAAGATACCGTCGTATCCCAAACGCGAGCGGCCCCGAATGACGGCGCATCGTTCGGGAGTCTTCGAACCGTTTGCGCGAAAGACATTAATATTGTTTGCGAAATCCGGGATAGCAAGATAACGCGAGTTCTCCGAAGCAAAGATCGTTGGTACGATACCAGGCCGCGCGGATATATGCGCTTCGGTCGTAAGATGGTAGCCGCATTCTGCGATAACTTTGGGAGGATTAGGCGTTGCGATTTTTATAATGCTTCCACCCGATTGCGTTACGAGAATAAAATTTTCTTGGGTATGCGCTATTCGAAATGGCAATGAAAGATTTTCTGCGACCGATGTGACCGTGAGGTCATGGCTCAACAATCCAAGTTTATTTCCAGTAAGGATGTAAAGCCCTTTTTCTCTTCCCAATTCACTTTGCCAAATTTCCTGTTCGCCAAATACATCTGGCTTGAATGCAGAATAAAAGGAAGTGGGATGGACCGACCGTTCGGCGAAACGGCTCGCCTCCTGCTTCCAAATCGTGCGCTGGTTTTTTACGGAGTAGATCGAGAGATCGGAATATTGGGCGGGCGTTCTCGCCAATTCATGACTCAGGCAAAGCTCGGGAATTCCATCGCCATCTGCGTCCTGAATGCCGCGCAGATATTGGTCCGGCAGTTCGATAAGCACGTGCCCCGTCATCGGATCGAGCACTTCGGTGTACCAGCGTTTATCTTTTCTTTCGTTGAATAGACTGACAATGATTTCGGGTTTGCCATCGCCATCGACATCGCGAATAGAATTCACAGTGTAACGAACGTCGGTCGTGTCGGCAGGATAAATGTGCTCGATAAATCTGTCCCACTGCGGCGAAAAATTTCCGTGGCCGTCATTATCTAATACTGCCAGATGGCGGGTGACTTTATCGCTCAGGATAATCGCTTCGAGGTCGCCATCGCTATCGATGTCGCTAAGCGCGAAGTGGCCGTAATTTCGCCGGCGCTCGGTGTCCGAATTCCACAATGTTT
Organism: Kapaibacterium sp. (SeqCode); assembly: GCA_035552495.1. GTDB lineage: Bacteria > Bacteroidota > Ignavibacteria > Palsa-1295 > Palsa-1295 > PALSA-1295. Next base: position 2,327 of record DASZLH010000139.1, read on the forward strand.
TTGAAATCATCGACCCGGATTCGGGATCGAAGACGTATACGCCGCCCAGCCGGGCAATCACAATTTCGTCAACGCCATCGTGGTTTACATCGCCAATTGCGATCGATGGATGAAATCCATCGTCCATCCAAAGCCGGTGAAGTACGCGAGTGTTTTCCGCTCCGTTCGAACAATCGTACATCAATACTTCTTTGTGGGAGAAGCAGGGGACGAGTATTTGCATTCCTGTCCCAAAAAATGAATGCACCTTGAACATCGTCGCGTAGGTCCCGTACGAGAACGGCGGGCCGACGGAATCTCGAAATAAGATCGCGCCATCTACAGCGGAAAGAATAATAACTTCACGACCATTACTTGTCAGAATTTCGAGCCGGCCATCACCATCGAGATCGAAGACGCCCGCGATCCAGTGCGCGCCGAATGGCGTGCTCCGCCACCGATACTCTCCTTCAATACTAATGCGCTGAATGCCCCCGCCATAGGCGAGCAGTAGATCGCCCGTGCCATCGCCCACCGGCTCGATCTCCTGATACCCTCCGCCCAACCGAATGGACCATCGCGGCTGGAATGGAATCATGGCAGGTGCTCCAAAGATTGTGGCGAATGGGTTCGGATCGATTCGATACCAGCAAGCAGAATGAGCGATGCGCGTATGCCATCGAGTTCATCCGTCTCAGGTTTTCGATGCGCTTGAAGCGCGTCGAGAAATTCGCGGTTCTCATTTAGGAAGCCGTCTTCTTCGCCGTTATAAATGTGTTCTCGTTCGCCATCGAAGTGGCTCATCATCGTGAGGCGGTTATAAAGATGGACTGTTTCTGTGCCGGAGGAAGTCGTGAAAGAAAATTTTCCGTCGTGCGGCATTTCCCCGGCGTCACCAATCGTAAGGCTTGCCACTGCACCGTTTTCGAATGCAATCGTCGCAGCCATCGTATCGACTATTGCATTATTCGGATGGTGCAGATTGCCGCCGTCGGCATAGATTCGGGACGGCTTCGATCCTGCAAGCCTACAGAGCATTTCAACCGCATGGCATCCCTGCGAAAGCACATTTCCTCCGCCGCGAATGGGATCATTCGCCCAGCTGCCGTCGGGCCAGCGGCGGTCCGAAACATGAGCGGTAAGCAGGATCGGATTTGGAAGGAGCGCATTCGCTTTTTTTGCGAGCGAATAATAGTGCAGTTTGAAACCGGTCATGCAGAGTACACCGGAAGCGCGAATCGCGTCCGCAATCTCGCGGCATTCTTTCGCGGTGAGCGCCATCGGTTTTTCGAGAAAAATATGCTTGCCATGTTGCGCTGCCTCGATAGCAAGCGCCGCGTGCGTATCGTGGTAGGTGCAAATATAGACGGCGTCAATCGTTGGGTTGTGCCATACGTCTCCCGGTCTATCGAATGCATTGCCGCCGAAAGTTTGCGCCAAAGTCTGCGCGCGGACGAGATTGCTATCGACGAAAACCGTTGGCGGAGCACCAAGCTCGGCGAGTTCGCGAGCATGTGTTTCCCCGATCAGCCCGCAGCCGATGATCGCAATGGATGGCATGACACAAAGATACGGAGGCCGGGAGCTTCGCTCGCGGTAAGAGATATTGCGGGGGCTTCGCTCGATCTCCGATCATCTGGAAGAGGGAATTTACGACATCGCCAACTGCCCGCTACTCCTCTCGAGTGCAGTGCTGAAATCGGTGCGCTCAGTGAAGACGATGTGATCGTGATAATAGTGGGTGAGCAGGAAGCAGAGGATCACGATGTAATAGCACTGGTCGAACGAAAGGCCGCTGTAGCTCCGTGTCAGGAGCAGGGTGCCGATCAGAATAAGCGCGGTCGAGTTCAGAATAACATTGAAGCCATAATAACGCCACCACTCGCCGGGCCGTGAAAGAATGCTGATCTTTTCTGGCATTTCGCCACGGTCGTACCGCAGGCGGTTGATATACCAGGTCAACCCGAGATATTGAAATGAGTGCCAGGAGTTTAGTCCTTGAAACGCTACGTCCAGCTCATGAAAGAACGGCGTAATGAAAGTCGCGATCACCGTAACGGAGATCAGGATGGTCTTCGGAATATTGCCTTCACCCGCTTTGAACTCCCGGTATGTTTTGCCAATGTAGAGCGTCAGTGCTGTAGCAAATGCGGCGCTTGCAAGCCACCAGACTCCGTCGAATTTCAGAAAATCGGGGAAATACAATACGTTCTGTCCGACTGTAAAAGTATTGTGTACGAAGCGGTACATCGCGACGGGATAGAGCGCCGTGAGAACCACCGCATAATCGGTGAGTTTCGATTTGGTCGTGAGCCGCGCGCGCACGCGCCCGTTATAACAATCGACAATATAGACGATCTGGTGCAAAACATGGACGCTCGCCCAGAAGAAGAAAAACGTCAGCAGGAACAGGAAGTGATAATAGCCGAAATAGACGACAAGCGCAGGAATAACGAACGCCGCAATATAGATCGACTGGTGGCGCTTGCGAAATTTCGGATCGAGTGTCGTGCGGGTGTGCGTAGCGTACATGTGCGGGCCACCAATGAGGAATGCTACGAGCATGTTCACCGCGTTGCGCGAATCGTCAGGCTTGAAGCCAAGTGCTTGTCCGAAATAATAGGATGCGTACGGAATGACCATCAGCAGCACCGAACCGGAAATCCACGTAAGGTCCCAGCCTTTGGATTTCAGCCATAAGGAATTTGGCTGGGACTCGAAAGCATCGATGCCGAGCGCAGGACGATCGAACGTCTGGTACGAGGTTAAGGTGGTCGTAGTCATAACACTAAGGCGAAGAGTGCGCCCGATTAACAAGAATATTCTGGCGCAAAAATAACACCCTCCGTAACACCTAACTCAAAATGGGGTAGATCGAGTTCTTTTCTTTAAGACTATTTTGTCTCGACTGGCTCCATTTTTACGCCGCCTTCGAGCGATTGCTCCGCGTCAGCCCAAAGTGGATTATCGATATAGTACCGCCGATTGCCATCGAAGTAATAAGACTTAGTGTATCTTGGCGCTAAAGATCGAAAGCCAGATAGGGCTAAGCTGCCATTCGGAAGCTTAATCGTACCGTTCAATTTAACAGAATTGGAATTTTCGATACCGTTCGGAGTTTGTTGGATTGTAATGGACCATTCCGAGTCGATTGAAATATCCCGGTTTATCCCCGGTATTTGAATTCTGGGAATGGACTGGGGTGGGATGACCGTATCGGGAACATGAATGTCGAATTCCGGAATATCGATCCTCGGAATTCGAATTTCGGGCGTCTCGAACGGTCCGAACGACATCGAGTCGAGGTGAAAATTGAAATGCCGGCCTTTGAGCGAACTGAGCATCGAATCGACCCGGTGCAAGGCATCGCTGAGTCCTTTTAGATGAAAATTAATGCTGTCGGCCGCATCCGATAGGATCGCGCGCGGATTCGATTGCTGTGGCGTACTGCAAAAAGCAGGCTGACCGAATGAGAGGAAGATGAAAAGAAGCAAAACCATACGAACAAGTGGCATAATTTATTTCCTTCCTGCCACTTCAAAGCCGGAGCGCATCCGTTTAATTCCCATTTAGGATAGTATTCATTTCCGATAGGACAGCGTCTATTTCTTCCAAAGTATTGTAAAAATGCGGCGCGACACGAATACCGAGCGGAGGCCGGTAATCGACAATAAATCGGCGGCGGATCAGTTCATCGCAAATCTCTTTGGTTGTGAACTTTGCATTTTTTCTATTGCCGGTCGGATCGATAGTGAGGGCGCCGCCGCGTCGCTCGTGCTCGCGTGGCGAATTGACGACAAAGCCGTGCTCGTCCGCGCGTTCGATCAGGCGGTCGGTGAGAGTCAGTGATTTTGTCCGAATGGCCTCCAGCCCAATCTCATTGAACATTCTGAGCGCCGGGCGCGCCGTGTGCAGGCATGGCACCTGAATGCTCGATGTCAAAAACCGGTGCATACCCTCAGCGAAATCGACCTTCGGCATGTGAAATTCGAACGGCTCTTTATCGCCAAGCCATCCGCGAATGGCCGGTTGAAATTGCTTCTGCAAATCGCGGCGAACATACAGGAATGCCGCGCCCGGTCCGCCACAAAGCCATTTGAGCACTCCCGTCGCAAGAATATCGCAGTCCAGCGCCTTCACGTCGATCGGAATGATTCCGGCCGCCTGATAGGAATCGACCATCACAAGCGCGCCCATTTTATGCGCGTGCTCGATGATCGGCTTGATATTCTGCAGTCCTCCCGAACGGAAATAGACATGCGAGAGCGCGACGAGCTTAGTATTCTCGTCGATCGCTTCGATATATTTTTCGGTTTCGGTCCAAATGCCATCGCTTTCGACCACATGAACGCGCGCGCCGTATTTCTGCCAACCTTGCCAGAGATACGAAATCGTTGGGAAATGAAGATCGGAATAGACGATCTTATTCCGCTTGCCCGTGAAGTCCAGACAGCTTGCAATGAGCGCCGAGCCGATCGTGAGATTGTGAATGAGCGTAACGTCCTGCGCCTCCGCGCCGATCACACCCGCCATCAGTGCGCTCACTTCATCGACGAATGGAAACCACTCATGCCATGCCTCGACACCTTCGCGCTGCCAAATTTCGGTATAGCCGCGCAGCTCATCTTCCACTTCACGCGGCATGGCGCCGAGCGAATTCGAAATTAGATAACAGGTCGTTTCGAGAATCGGGAAATGCTTACGATATTGGGACGCGAGAGTGTCCATAGAGTATTTTCATTCGTTCATCGATCAGCCCCCGCTTCAGGAATTTTTCGATATTCGTCCCGGAGGAGCCGATCTGTTCGTGAGTCTGCGAATCGACCGGCACATACTTTTTAGCGAGTCCGAAATGCGTGTTCGAGGTCATCACATATTTTTTTATGACTTCCTGAAATAGCGCCGTCAACATTTCCTGCTCGTTTCCACTCGAATGATCTTCGATTGCAATGAGAATAGAAGAAGCTCCGGCGTCCACGAGTGCCAGTGTTTCTTCCAAACGAGCGTAATCTTCGGGCAGTAAATAATTTTTGCGCAGATAATCGTTCAGTTCAAACTCGTGGCGAATGGCATCAGCACTGTCCCTCACATTCGCCGGATACATCCTATCGAACGCTGTCTCGAACGCGCGTTTCAAATCGACGCCCAGCAGCAGATCGATAATGTACGACCACGGCTGGTCTCCGGCATTTACGCCGCGCAACTCACGGCCACGGACGTTTACTTTCCCGAAATATTTGGTCAGCAGTTCGAATTCTTTTCGGACGAGCCGCTGTGCAAGTCCGCGATTGAGTTCAACGATCCGATCGAATGACACAGACGCCTGCTGTAGCAAAGCGGCGATGCGCTGACTTTCGTAAGCGCCATGTGCGAATAATTTGGCAGCTTCGAGCAAGGCCAGCGCCGCAGTCCGGAATTCGATGATACCGATGCGATTTGCATTTGCAAATTCCGCTTCGTCATTTCCCGATCGGAATTGCGCAGCTTTACCACCCATCTCCGGATTATACAGCAAATAGAACGTTGCCAAAAAACGATGTTCGACGCCTAACTTGGAAGCAAGATCGATCATCGCATTTTCTACCAAATCAAATGCAGGATTAAAATTCTCTGGCAACGGCCCCGCGCGCAAAAGTATGGTCTCGCGGTGATGGTACAACGACATGTGGACCATCGAGATATAGGTAAACATCTCGCGACTATGGTCATCGTTTCGAATGGTGCGAAGCACTTCTTCACATAACAGGGCAAACTCCGAAGTGTCTGGATTTTCATCCAAACTTCGGTTCAACTCTGGCAGCCGAATTCGCATCCATTCATTTAAATTCAAGGGCGATAGGTCCATGCAATGCTTAATAATCCCGCACGCTTAATTCTTTTAATTGCTCGCGAATAATAGTAAGTCCCATCGTGAGTTCTTCCTGCGAAATGCTGAGCGGCGGTCGAAAACGGATCGAACGATCGCCGGCCCCGATAAGGATCAGCCCTTCCTCGAAACATTTTTGGCGCAGGAGATCGCGCATTTGCGCTTCGCAGAGATCGAACGCGCACATGAGGCCGAGCCCGCGCGCTTCTGCGATTAACTCCGGAAACTCCTGCTGCATCTTTTCTATTTCACCAAGCAGGAATACACCCTGCACGCGTGCATTTTCGACGAGCGACTCTTCCTCGATGATCTCAAGATAGCGTTTGAACCGCAACATATCAACAAGATTGCCTCCAAACGTAGAATTGATTCGGCTCGACCGCTGAAATACATTATCAAATACTTCATCGACGCGCTTACCAGCGAGTATTCCACAGACCTGCGTTTTTTTGCCGAAGCTAATAATATCTGGCTCGACAAAATGCTGATGTGCCCACATTTTCCCGGTCAGTCCGATGCCGGTCTGCACTTCATCGAAAATAAGCATCGCGTCGTTCTCATCGGCAAGCTGCCGGAGCGCGCGCATGAATTCGAGACTGAAATGATGGTCGCCCCCTTCGGCCTGAATCGGCTCGATGATGATCGCCGCAATGTCGTCCGGGTTATTGATGAAGGCGTCCTTCATTTGCTGGACGGCGCGCGCTTCATCGCTGCGCGCTTGCTCGATATTCTTTGGCGTGAGTGGAAAGTGCAGATACGGCGAATCGATACGAGGCCAATCTTTGAACTTCGGAAAATAGAGCGTTTTGTTCGGGTCCGTATTCGTGAGCGACATGGTATATCCCGATCGGCCATGAAACCCATATCGGAAGTGCATGATCTGGCGGCCTCGCTCGGTCGTGTAGCCATGCGTGAAATTTTTGCGGACCTTCCAATCGAATGCAGTCTTTATCGCATTCTCGACCGCAAGCGCTCCTCCCTCGATAAAGAACGCGTGCGGAAGATAATCGGGTATGGCGATCTGTGCGAAGGTCTCGACGAACTCCGCCATTTCGACCGTATAGGCATCCGAGCTCGACGGCTTATTGATCGCAGCATGGGTCAGCTCTTCGAGAAATTTCGGCTCGAACATTTTCGGATGGTTTAGGCCTATAGGGCTCGATCCGAAAAAGGTAAAGAAGTCAAGAAACCGCTTGCCGCTTCGGGCGTCCTGCAGCCAGGAGCCTTGCGAATTTTTGAGATCGACCACGAGATCGAATCCATCGGCAAGCATGTGCTTCGCGAGTGTTTCGTGGACTTTCGCCGGGGCGACTGTTACCGGCTTGAACGGAGGCCGGTCCCTGGCTGTGGCAGATCGAATCGCGGCCTTTCCATTGCTGGAAACAGACTCTCCATTGGTCGCTATTCGTTTTTCATCCGCAATCTTATCCATAGTTTACCTTTACTTCGTATGAACAATACGCATACCTTGAATCGTTTTCGAAGCGTGAATTACTCTGCAATAGGGCGTTATAATGCATAAAGTCGATCGCTATGTGGCGTATGCGAAAATTAATCTTGGCCTGGAAGTGCTGGGAAGGCGTGTGGACGGATACCATGAATTGAACACGCTCTTTTACCGCGTGATGGAGCCGCACGATTCTATTTCAGTCGAGCAATCCGATATTTTTCGATTGACTTGTTCCGATTCTGCGTTGCCCGTCGATAGTCGCAACCTGATAATGCGTGCTGCCGAAAAATTTGCCGAGCGATTTGGGGTAGAGCTTCCTTCACTCCATATCCACCTCGAAAAGCACATTCCAACGGCAGCCGGACTGGGCGGTGGTTCGAGCGACGCGGCTGTCATGCTCGAAATTCTTTGCGACCAAATAGAGAAGCTGCCCGCAACATCCGAACTCATGGAGATTGCTGCCAGCATCGGTGCCGATGTTTCATTTTTTTTGAGTGGTGAAAAGGCGGCGGTAGCGCACGGCATCGGAGAGAAGCTCGCACCAATGGAATTAGAACTTGGCTGTTCCATTCTAATCGTAAAAGATCCGGCAATCCAAATATCGACGCGTGAAGCCTATGAAGGGATCCATCACAAGCACGATGCGAAAGCGACCGACTACTTTACTTCGTTCGAAGTCATGCCATCCATCGCAACGTTCGATCGGTTTCTTCGCAATGATTTCGAGCCATCGGCATTCGAGCGTTACCCTAAACTTGCGGAGATCAAGGAAGCACTCTATGTTATGGGCGCTTCGTTCGCGCTGATGAGCGGCTCCGGTTCGGCGCTCTTTGGATTGTTCGAGGATAGGATTATCGCCGAGCAAGCGAGAGAATATTTTGCAGACAAAGGGATGCTCACATTCCTGGAATACTAAAAAGTATATTCCACATTCGCGGTCGGGACATAACCCATTTCACCATCGGGGAACGGGCGCAGGATCATGCCGCCCTGCACATGCAGATGCGCATTGTGCGAATTGGCGAGCAATGCCGCGTCGATCGCCGAAAGGACGTGATTTACCATGATACCCCAGAGAAAATAATCGGCGACCTGGTATTGGTAATTCATATTTGCGCGCATCTCGGAAGCGCGCTCCATGTGTGGCGTAAAGTTTATTCCGGTGGCATCGTCCCAGCCGGCGACGAATTGCAAATACTTCGAGATGATCTCATAATATTGCTGAACATCGAAGCCTGGCGTGCGGTGGCCGAAATTTTGAACGGTGGGGTCGGAGCCATAATTAGCGAGACTGTCGAGTTTCGCTTCGGCACGATTGAGAGAGGAAAAATTGCCGCCGGGCGCCACATGATATTGCGCGGCGTTCGGCACATAACAATTGCAGGAGGAATCTATACTATGGACCAAGAGGTCGGAATCCAAATACAAGGCATATTTTGCCTGGCTAAAATGCGTGTCGCTGTATTTGTAAAATGCTGCGAGCGAATCGTCACCGCGATGGTTCCAGTACGCGCGCTCGACCCACAGCCCGACTTCCAGTCCGGTGAAGATCATTCCGCGCCAGATGTCATCGCCGACGTAATACTCGCCGAGTCCCGGAACGAGCAGAGAAAGTCCGGCAGCAAGTACGCTGCTCTTTTTTCCGGGTATACTTGGTTCGGGAGTTTTACCAAAGAAATGCTCTTTATCGAAGGATTGTGTGAAATGCTCGCTGGTAATAGCGTAGCTTGCTATCAGCGGCTTTCCCGCCGCGAGAACATCGGCGCCGCTAACCGTGGAATTTTTTGCCTTAAACTGTGCTGTTGCGGTTGCCGCAAAGAGAAAGAAAAGACAAAAAATCTTAACTACAAAGAACGAAGCATGCGCAAAATAGGACTTATCGGTCCGGTGCGACCAATAAGTCCTATAGCGTTTGCTAAACTGACTTTTAAACTCCACTAAAATTTACCACATGATCCCGAGCGTGAACCGCAGGGTATTAGCCAGGGGACTATTCTGATCGAACGTATCGATATAACTGAAATCGAGTTGGTATGCATCGTATCGCAAGCCAGCGCCAAACGTCAGGTAGTTCCTTCCACCGACGTTCGGGCCTTCGGTGTAATATCCCATACGCAGCGCGAGGAGTTGATCGTACCAATATTCTAAGCCGGTCGAGAACATGAGCTCTTTCCCGGTGTTGGCATCCCACGACGTGATAAACGATTTGGGCAGCGGATCGGCCGAGATGCTGCCGGTATCACGGTGGACTAATAATTTTGCAACATCGGATGCAATCGTCAACTCGTTGTACTCATCTTTATATAACTTATAGGAGAGGCCCACACGGAGTTCCGTCGGAAGCGGATCGGCCTGTTGCACATCGACATATTTAATTTTCGGTCCGATATCCGAAACAATAAAACCGACCTGCAAGGCATTCGCAATTCCATCGGGATAGGTAGAATCGGGTTTCCAGAGCGCGCTGAGATCGAAGCTGACCGATTCTCCGACGCCATTGCCCTGCTCGTTAGCTACGTGCAGCGTCGAAAGCGTCGATTGGATGTAGCGCAAGCTGCCGCCGAAGCTCCAGTCGTCCGCGAGTTTCGTGGCATACGCGAGCGTGACGGCATATTCGAACGAATGGAAGGTTGCGATCGGGTCCGGAGAGCTTTCCGTCGTATAAATAAATTGTCCGAGGTTGAGGAAGACGATGCTCGCGCCGATCGTACCGCCGAATTTCTGGTCGTCGTTCCATTTAAAATTCAGGTAATCGTAAAACAGATCGCTCTGATTGAATTGCGGGAGCCACTGTGAGTGTGTCAGCGAGACTTCCTTGCCAGTCTGGAACGCCAGTCCGGCGGGATTCCAATAAATCGCGCCGACATCGTCGCCGAGGCCCGTCCCGACGTCACCCATTCCATCGGCGCGCGCGTCCGGCGCGATCAGCATGAAGGGTACGGCCGTCGAGGTAGTCTGCGCGAAGGAGGAGGAGGGCGAAAGTCCGAGGGCGAGCCCGGCGATCAGCGCCGCAAATACTAAGTTCTTCTGCATGTTCCTAAAGCTAATTGATTCTTCGATTGATTTTAAAACTTTTAGTTGGGCGCATTGCCATGCGCCCCTACGGTCAATACGCGACTACACATTTCCCTTGTGCTTGCGATGACGTGCCATCATCGATATTTTGTGCGTTCACGATAAAAACATAGACTCCGTTTGCCACGCGCGTCGATCGATCGTCGCGCCCGTCCCACGGAATTTCGACGGTGCTCTCGCGCGAATCTGCACTAAGCGTTCGGACGAGACGTCCGTCTGTCGTATAAATCGAAAGCGCCGCATGAACGAGACTTCCGGCATGTCCCGGTTGTACGAAGCTAAAAATCGTATGGTCCGAAAGTGGATTGGGCACGGTCAGCACGTCGTATAATTGGTAGGGGTCTTCGTTCTTAGCGACGAAGTCCACACTCGCGAACGTCGGATTATCGAATGTATCGAACGCGCGGACGTGCAGCGTATGATGCCCGGCCGGCAGCTCGATCGCATGCTCGCTGGTGCCCGAGTGGTAATCGTCCTGCTTGGAGACATAGGTGCTCGCGAGATCGATTGCGGAATCTTCCGCGTCATCGACCCATGCGACAAAACTATGCCCAATGCTCGCAGTAGAAGTATTCAATCCATGGAACGCCGAAACATCGACGATTACGGTCGAATGCTTCGAGACCGCGTCTCCACTCCGGAACATACGATTGCCGAGATAGACCGCGATCGCCGGCTTGCTGGTATCCCTGACGGCTAGTATGGAATCGGGTGCAGCGAAGAGCTGAATATTGTGGGTATCGCCCAGGGCGCTTCGGTTATCGTTGGAGAACGCATATCCCGAAAGCTTGGCAGCCGCTGTATCCGATTTTACATCGCGTGGTATAACAAAACTGATCGTGAACCGGCCATTGGTTACCGTCGCCGTCCCGCGGTAGAGAATTGGCCCATCGACATAATAACTATCGTGGATTGGCGAATCGTCGGAGAAGGTGGTCGTTGCCGTTTCGAGCGTCGGCGTATCGTAGAGCGTGATGGTCACGGAACCGTCGTAATTTTGCATCGTGGGGGTGGTACTGTCCGTCCCTTGAGCGATTCGTCCCGAAATTTGCATTTGCGAAAGTGCCGGGAGCGGCAGCCGTCCGTCCGTATTCGCAACCGGCTTTCCATTGATCGAATCGAAGTTTACATAGAGTCGTGGCACAAGCAGGTGCTGCGCCGGATCGCCGAGTAAATAGTAAAACGGCAGATTGCCGGATACACAAGCGATTTTACCTGCAAGCATTGCATCGCCAACGCTCGCGGTCCCTTCACCACTCTGGGGATCGATATCGAAGAGGGTTTGATAGAACTGAAAGACCAATTCTTCGGAGCCGGTCACCGAGCGGGTCGTTCCGAGCAAGCCGATCGCGCCGCCATCGGGCTTGGTCAGGAAATCGACGCCGCCGGAGCTGACCGAGTAATCGTCGAACTGACTGAAATCGCAGGTGGCGGCCGTAACATACGCCAGCCGGTCGAAGTTGTTAAAGTGAAGTATCGTCGAGGGAACGCTCAGAACTCCCTCGTGCGTCCAGACTTCCGGATTACCGTGTCCGACAAACGAAAGCAGCACACTGCCATTATTCATCGCATCGATAATAGCTTGGTTGACGGCCGGCTTCTGGCGCCCCCCCGTAGAAGTATAGACGGTCGGATAGCTGACTTCGAAAATATCGTTCAGTAAAATCCGCTCGGGCATTTTCGAGATCTCGGTCTTCGTATCGCCCAAATGATCGAGTGCATCGTGAATCGTCGGAGGATCTGCGATGCGGTCGTCCGCAACGAATGTAGCCAGAGAGCGCCAGGAGCCGGGATCGCTCGATAGCTCATAGTGCTTGACCTTTTGTACGAAGGCTTCGGCTGTATCGACGTTTTCCACCGCAATCCTTCCAACAGCCACATCCATAATTTTCTGATCGTTGGCGTGGCTCTCATCGAGGCGTCCGAAAAAGCCGTCATCGGGTGTGGCTATGTTCACGTTGGTACGATACGAACCGAGATATTCGTTGTCGGGAAATTCATAGGGTGGCATCCAGTCCGGAATGTTCGTCGCGCGGTTCTGGTAATCGCAGTGCCCATCTCCGAAAAGCGCAAGGTAGTGCGGCTTGGTTGCAGCATGACGGAACGTATAGGCCATGAAATCGCGGATCGCGGTTAGATCGTTCGAGCCATATCCGAATTCCCGGTAAATATCGTCGGTCGTTACGACGGCCACCGAAAGCGGATCGGTCGCCTGACCGCCTTGTTGTCGCAGTTGCTTCAGTTCATTAGCCTGCGCTAAAAATGCAGAGGGAGTAACGATGATCTCTTCGGCGCCTTGCTGGCATATGGTGTTGCGAAGGGCGGGGGCGGACATCGGAGTAATACTCGGCGATAAAGCAGATTGTGGCGTAAATGCGATGAACCGGCGCAGGATACTCGGTACCCCCTGAATATTTGCAACCATCGCATCGCCGCTCACTTGCGCGATAATCCGAGGCGAGGAAGAATGCGTTACGTCCCATACTTCCGCATTGCCGGCGCTCGTAAAAGTATATTGGAATGCCTGTTTCGTATTCAGGACCATGAATGGAATCGAGAGGCTGCCGATATCGGTCGAGCGGCGGTACATTAACTCGATGAAATCGAGCGAGGCCAGAGTGGTCACGCCGCTGCTGGTAAACGCCAGCGACACATTGAGTGGCCCTTGCGAAACGGACGGACTGACCGAGAGCGCATTGTCCCAATTTCGTTTCCAGGGTAAGCCGTCTTGAACATCGGTAGATGACATCGTCCGAGCATCGATCGACCCGGCGAGCTGCCCATTGACTTGCACCGAGACCGAACCGGCATCCGGATCGTTTATTTTGGAATCGTATCCGACCCGGATCGTTGTGGAATCTGGAGTATAACCCGGCACTGGAATCGCGATCGTAAGCGGTCCGACGTCTGCGCGGCGAATATCTTCCCCGAGCATTTCCCGGCCGACGTTGGGATACTCCAGGGTCCGTTCGAGTTCATGTGTGACCGCGGTAAACACACGATTGCCCGGTACGGCGGCAGCGGTGAGTGTATCGGCCGCGAATGGAACGCGAAGATCGTTGCCGAGACGATCGCCACCGATCTTCAGCAGAAAATGCCCGGTCGAAGTATAGGGATTCAGTGTGTGATAGAGACCATCGACGTTCGAGCCGCTCGAGCTATACTTCCACACCGTTACGCCCGGTGCGTAAAAATAGAATTCGGTAAAATTTCCGCCATCGGCGCGAATATCTATGGGCCGCTCGATCCACTCGCCGTTCGACCCGGTAACGGTCTCACCGAGCAGTTCTCCACCTATGCCAAAAAGCTCGATCGCGCTGGTATCGATGGTACCGGTAATGCCTGCCTTTGCGAGGTCCTGCGCCGTGATGCGATATACTCCCTCATCGGTCGTCTCGATCTGAAGCCATTGGCCATCGTTGCCGGCGAGCGATGTTGCCACATCATTTTTGCCGGACGCGGTTCGGGCAGGGCGATTGTATCTGGTAACTTCCTGCTCTGCCGCCGTGTAAAATTGGGAAAGAGCGCCATTGATAAAAATGCTCCGAAAGAGTGTCGCTTCATTAGGAGCGACGGCAGTGGTGTTATTGGGCGGTACCGATGTAGTGTTGAACCGGATCCGAAGCGTCAGTTCGCGCACGCGTGTTACAGTGTGAGAGGAAGCATCGTATTCGATCGGCGAAACGAGAATGCGTCCAGCATACGCCATGCGAAACAGACCGGTCGGCTGAGCGGAGAAGAGTGGGGTGGTTGCGGGCGCATCATAGCGGTCGGTGCGCATAAGATACTGAGCTTGATATTCGCCATGTTTTTTGGTGTAGGTCGGCACCGGGGCGAGCTCGATATTCGGAAGCACGTCGAGGGTCTGCGAAACGATCTCGATCTCGGGCGGCATCCTGCTGGGCGCGATAAAGGGGAGCACCAGCCTCGGGATTTCGGGCGAACCGGCGCTATCGAGCGCGGTGCCGCCGCCGAACGTTATTTTCGTGTAGGTCTTGTTCGAACTGGCGTCTGTAACGAGCTGGGATTGATATTGCGGCGCAATACGAACGATGATCTCGTTCGGTTGGACCGAAATCACTTGATAGCTCTTGGTGCCAAGTCCTGCATTATTTGAAACTGCGTCCGAGTTATTCGCGCTTTGCGCACGGACGGAACCAGGCGCTACTATAGAACCAAACGCCAATAAGGACACAGCAATAGTGACCGCGAAATGTTTCATGGCCGTAGAGAGATTGAGGATTGTGAATGACCGACAGCGACCGATAGAATACTAAGACGGAACAGCGTATGCACTATTCCCTCATTGCTTCCAATGAACCGCTGTTGAGGATGTTCCGACATCGACGATTTTGTTACCGATATGTACCTACAACTCAGTGAATCGCAGCCTTCCACTGCGAAATTTCACCGAACTTCCGAATCGAAGACAATTACGCAGAAGAACATAACTGTCTAATACTGCGGCGAATGAAAACTCAGCGCCGCCACACACATCGTAAAAATCGTCGATAGGCTATATTCTTCGAAGAGGGTTATCCCGATTTTTTATTTAAAGATCACGTTCTATTAAAACCGGGTAATAAACAAACGTTCGAAGGTCTAAAGAGTTTCAGAATCTTTTGCGAAAGAAGGTTTCGTTTTTTGCTAACGGACAACTTATGTCTCGTATTTTATTGGCAGTTCAATATTTTTAATAAAAACTTGAAAGGTATGTTTTTGATTAATTTTAGGCTATTTTTAGTTTAGAACCTCTTTGCAGATGAATTTTCTACTCTCGATTTATTGCATCTCTGTGATGGATGTTGTATATTTGCAAAACCTCGACGGTGAGTCGGTCAAAATTCGCTGTCGAAATCCATGTGTGATTTGAGTCTTTAATTTAGCTGCCTTGCTAAAATCTACTAAACCTGTTCTAGTAGATATTTAGCGGATAATCCTAATGAATCGGTTCTCGGTTTAAAACCGAGCGCCCTGAACGAAGACAACTTGGCTACTCCATATCGAACCCACCCGGGTGAACGGGCGGTGCGTGCTTCTTTTTTCGCCTTGATTTTCAAGACGGTGAAGCCTACGACACCTCCCGCCTTCACAGTGAACTCGACGCAGACCTTCAAGCGTAACACGTATGCGTTACTCTTTGCAGGTGCTGCGCTGCTATTCTCGACCTCTGTCCGATCGCAGTCGCACAGCATTATTGCGGGATCGTTGATCCTGCAACAATCGGCTGGCAAGACGATTACGGTCCAGCCGCCTCAAGTCGGAAGCCAGGAATATACGAACTGGACCAATGCCGGATCTCCATCCCTGCAATGGTCCGTTCCCATTCCGCCGGTTACGAATGCTGTTTCAGGGTTTGTGTACCCTGGCCCGCAAGGCGCCTCGAGCGGCCCGTCGCAATTGCTCTACTGGGTCTATCCCGGCCAATCGAGCAGTGCGAATGGGACGGCAGTCAGTGGCGGAACCTCCGGCACCTGGAACTACGCAACACCCACTCAACTCGGACTCGGCGGCGCAACCATTACCTTTGGAACGACGACGCCATCGTCCCTTTCGGGGAATGCGAATAATTTCACGCTCGATGCGAATTCGAGCTACTATCGCCTGGACAACTCCACTGGAAACCCACTCGATCTCACCGGACTCGACAACACGGGCATTCCTAATGGGCGGATGCTCACGCTCGTGAATACCGGCACCGATCCGATTGTGATCAAAAACCATAGCTCTCAATCTTTGGGAGGCAATCAATTCGATCTGCCCGGTGGCGCCGATATCATCCTTAGCCAGCGCGGGATGGCAACGTTCATTTACGACGAGACATCCGGATACTGGGAATTAGTCTCTACCAACTAAACAAAAATTTCGGGAATTTCCGAATCGAGGTCACGGCCTCCCGGGAAATTCCGCAGTTCTCAACACCTGTGGCGATTAACGAGCGATGAGTAACGAGATACGAGTGATTTAGAATGAGCAATGCGTGATAGGCCTTGGGCCGTCACTCCGATGCTCGTTGCTCATCGCTCGTTACTCGGCACACCAAGTTTATAAACACAGACAGCTTCATCCTGTTCTTTTTTTAATCCTAATGAACATAACTATGACCTCACGACGAATGATGGCCGGCGTTTTTGCGATCGCCGCCACTTTAACGGTCTCTACTGCGCAGTCCCAGACCTATAAGCCGGACTGGGCGACGAAAGTCGTTCTCCCGAGCGCCGGGGCTGACATCACGAAACAATTCACCATCCAGGCCGGCACCATGTCAGGCGCACTTTCCTGGAGACTTCCGATCAACGCCGGCGGCGCGGGCTACGTCCTGACGACCGACGGATCGGCATCGGGTATCCTGAGCTGGACCGACCCTGCGACGGGCGTTACGCTCACTGGAGATGCCAATGGCCCTGCCGGTAGCAATACCGTCTCGAGCTATAACAACGGAACGACGTTCGGCGATATGGCGCACGAAGTTTCGAGCAGCGTCTCGATCACGGGCGGCTCCATCACAGGGCTTACCTCGCTGAGTGCCACCACGATCACTGGCGACCTCACTGGAAATGTAACCGGTGACGTTACGGGTAACCTTACGGGCAATGTCACTGGAGATGTCTTGGGCGACCTGACAGGTAACGTGACGGGCAATGTCACAGGCAACCTGAGTGGTAATGTTACAGGCGGCACGGGTTCGTTCACCGGTCTCTCCGCGACGGGCGTAGTCGATTTTAGCGGTGCGACGTCGCTTACGCTTCCGGCGGGTTCGGTCGGCCTCAGCTCGCTGGCATTGACGAACGGCCACATTGCGGTTGGCGATATCAGCGGCCATGCGGCGGATGTTGCAATGTCGGGCGATGCGTCGATCAGCAATGCCGGCCTTGTGACGGTATCGAAGTATAACAACGGCACGTCCTTCGGCACGATGGCGGCTGAAAATTCGAGCGGCGTCTCGATCACGGGCGGCTCGATCACGGGCACTTCGATTTCGGGCAGCACGGGTTCGTTCACCGGTGGCCTGACTTCCACCACGTCGAGCAACTCGGTCGGCCTGACGATCACCAATGCGGGTACGGGCAACGATGTGACCGGCAGCTCATGGAGCGTCTCGCACTTAGGTGTAATCACCGCAAGGGGCCTGGATGCGGGTTCGTTCACGATCACGACGACGGGTACGGTCTCGGGCGGCACGGGTTCGTTCACGACGTTGAACGCTTCGGGTAATGAGACGGTCACGGGAACGGCGAGCATCGATGCAGCGCCATCTACGGGCGGCACGAATGTCA
>DASZLH010000140.1:0-5699 GCA_035552495.1 Kapaibacterium sp. (SeqCode)
ACACTTCCTGAATAACTCCGGTGGTAAATTGTTGAGTGGCAAGGTCAGCGAGTTGGTCAACGTGCAGTTCGACTATGGCAACCCGTTTGAACATATCGATCGCAAGCCCTACGATTTTTTTAAATTCCTCGCGGAAGTGAATATCGGCGAAGGACGAAAAGTTATCAATGATGTAACCGGCTATGGGCTGCTCATGGGCGGAAATAGCACTGCCGGAAAATTGGCTTTCCTTACTGGCGGGTTTCAGAACTATGATTTTTGGGACAACCCAACCTACGAACTGACGACATTAGGCTTCGGCCCCGGTGTTGTTGCACGCTTACCAATTTTGTCAAATGCCTCATGGTTCACAGTGCTGCATCTCGATCTGGTGCCATTCGGTGGCAACAATAAAGTCGCCGGTCCTGATACGACTCAAATAGGCGATTTCAATTTCGGAGGCGGTGCCGAGGCAAAGCTGGAATCCACTCTCAGTTTTGGAAACGCCGCGAGTTTCAAGCTGGTCGCAAATTATTATTGGTTTCACACTTATGTCGGAGAGCCTGGAAATAATTTCATTGCAATCGTGAAGCCGAGAGTGACCGTAGGAATCTTCAATAATCTAAGCTTAGGTCTGGAAGAATCCATCTACTCCAGCGTTCGGGATTCGCCAAATTTCGCGACGATCCACTCGGTCAACACCGAGCAAAAAATATTTCTGATGCTCTATTTCGAAGATTCCCAGCGAGGCGGGCATTATAATTGATGAGTACTATATAATTTCTACTTAATTTTCAATGTCTTTCCTCAATAAATACTGGATTGCTTGTGTCTTGACGCTTGGCGCAGCACTGTCGCCGGATAGTGCAATACGCGCTCAATCCGGCGCGAGCGATTCTTCATCCACTCCGCATGATTCATCTGCTTCGCATCACGGGCCGATCTATCATGTAAATTTTTGGGTGAGCACGCCCATCATTCTTGCGGGTGGTATCGGCGGTCTTGTTTGGGTTGGGCATCCGAAGTCGAATATCACCGACGCGCAGCTAAGTGCCCTGTCCCAAAATAACGTACCGAGCTTCGATCGTATTTCGCTGCACCAGAACATTGCGCTCGTGCCTACGTGGGATGTCTATGCACATATTGGCCAGATTGTCGGGGCTGCCATGCCATTGGTCATTCTTCTCGATGGTGACATTCGCCCGGATTGGCTAAATGTAATAACGATTGGTCTGGAGGTCAACATGGTCACGCTGGGGATCTATTCGCTCAGTCCGATGGGCCCGAACTTTATCGATCGATACCGCCCGCAGGTTTATTATTCGCATCAGGATGCGGCCGCGCATGGCCTCAACCAGAACGATGGCTTTAATAAGAGTTCTTTTTACAGCGGGCATACTGCTTCCGTGGCGGCATCATCGTTTTTCCTGGCAAAAGTCTATTCCGATTATCATCCGGATGCAAACAAATACTTGGTCTATGGCGCAGCCTCTATCCCACCGCTTCTGATGGGATACATCCGCTTCATGACGCTCGATCACTTCCCGTCCGATATCGCGGTGGGGTTTGCGGTTGGGACGCTCTGCGGCATACTCATCCCAGAATTGCATCGTATCGGCGACAAGAACCTTTCGATGGGAGTCTATTCCTCACCAACCGGAGGGACCGGACTGAAGCTACAATGGACGTCGCCAGTGCTGGCGTCAAAATAAACAGCGCATACTCTGCATGATCGGCCATCTCAAGGGCACCCTAATTGAATTCGTTAATCTCAGCCATAAGGAATTTCAGTTTTTAACTAAAATATAATGTCAAAAAAACTACAGTATCTCATCGGGATGGTTCTTTTCCTCGCGTTAATGCCGACTCATGGCATCAGTCAGACATCGGACGATACGAAGGCCGATAAAGTCGAACGCGCACATCGTACACATGTCGTTAAAAAGGCGTGGAGGGGCACGAAACGCAATGTAAATAACGGCGCACACGCGACGGGCCGCGCGACGAAAAAGGCGTGGAGAGGCACAAAGCGTGGCGTCAACACAGCCGTTCAAGCGCCCGGGAAGGCTATTCACAAGGCTAAAGTAAAACATGAGGCTGACGAAAAACGAGAAGGCGAAACGAACTAACCAGCTCATTCATTATATTTCACAGAGCCTAAGGGTCAATTACTTTCTCACAGGAACGGAATTGGCCCGAGCCTTGTGGTTCTCATTTCTCACAACATGATCCGTCGCATAATCTTTCTTTTTATTATCTCGATCACCTCGCAGGTTGGCATCGTGGGGAATGCGTTCGCGCAGTTTCCCGCTAAGGCCAAATCGGATACCACCTCGCTCAATGCGGATTCGACCACGAAGGCTATCCTCTCGCAATCTTCCGCCGGACATATTATATGGCATGACATCAAGGAAGCAGTCTACGATGGCGGGCAGTATGTCACGAGGCCGTTACATTGGAATGCGAAGGAGTGGGCCATTTTGGCTACGGGGATTGGATTCACCGCCGTACTCGAATATGCAGATGACCCATTAACCCGTAGTTTTTTTCAACATAATCAGGGGACATTTGGCAATAACCTCGCTAAATTTGGCAACAACTTTTACGGGAATGGCTATGCCACAGGTCTTACCGCGCTTACACTTTACACGATCGGAATATCGACCGATAATAATAAGCTGCGCGTCATGGGCCGGCATGTACTTCAGTCCTTTGCCTATGCGGGACTCACTACCACTGCTTTAAAGATAATAGTTGGACGAAACCGTCCGCTGCTTAATCAGGGAGCATTCATCTATCATGGGTTTACACTGAATAACGTGTGGAATTCCATGCCTTCCGGTCACGTGACTGTTGCCTCGGCCCTCAGCGAAACGCTTGCGGCCGACATTGACCAACCCTGGGCATACGTTCTATTCTATACGTTCGATGCTGCCACGGTCTTTGGCCGGCTTTATTCGGATGAGCATTGGTTGAGCGATACATTCCTGGGTGGCGTTATCGGAACGGCTGCAGGATATTGGGTCTCCCAGGAAGAAGATCATTACGACATGAAGACCAACGATCCGAAACCGACCAGCTTTCTTATCGTGCCGACCTTAACTGGAGTTTCTCTGACATATAGATTTTAAAGTTCGTGTGACTGTGGTTTATGTAGGACAGGCTTCAGCCTGTCACACAAGAGTCTTTGACAGGCTGAAGCCTGTCCTACAAATCAGGGTTCGGATCCTCTCCTTAGCCAGAATGACATAACGAATACAATCGTGACCAACCCCGCAGGTACCCAGAAAATTTGTTCTCCTAAATGTGTGAAGAGCGCTCCGCCTACGAACAATCCGACGATACTCGCAAGGCTTCCGGCGCTATTGCCTATGCCCTGAATGTAGCCTTGATTGTCGTCGCCCGCGCGGTCCGATAGCAGCGATAAGAACGATGGCCACATCAGCCCGTTGCCAATAGCATACAGCACGGCTGCGGAGTAGGCGGTCAGCGCCGTCGGGATTAGCAGGACAATATAGCCGAGCGCGACGACGAGCGTCCCCCATATCGTCAGCGCTTCCGCCGATACGAGTTTGGATAATCGGCTGAGGACCGGACCTTCGGTAATCACCATGACGATACTCAGCACCGAAAAGAATATTCCCATTTCCGCGACAGACCAATGTAATCTCTCCGTGGCATAGAGCGGCATAGCCGCGACGAATAAACTAAATGCAAGGAAAAAGATAAAGTAGATCGCGAGCAAAAGCGGGATGTGATCGAGCGCGAGCGCGGCACGAAGGTTCATCCGCTTGCGCGGAGCAATGTGGTAGCTATCTTTTGCGGCATGGCCGAGATTTTTTCGAATGCCATCGCACGCTTCGAGCGGCTGCTCGATCGCGCGCGGGTGCGACTCCGGCAGCGCCCAAATAATTAGCACGAGCGCAAGCAGCGATGTACCAAGTGCCGCGAGGATCGGAAGCCGAAGACCGAGCGTCGTTCCGGCGAGCACTCCGGCGAGCACCGGACCGATGACAAAACCCAAATTTGCCGCGACGCCCATCTTGCCGAAATCGGCTTTGCGTTCGGCGCTCGTTGCGATGTCCGCTACATACGCATTTGCAACGGAGACGTCGCCGGCCGTCAGCCCATCGACGGCGCGCGCAATAAACAGGCAGAGCATCGGGAGCGTAATAATCGCCACGCCGGTAAACGTAGTCGAGAAGCTGGCGATCGTCGTGACCGGAATAGAGAGCGCCAGGATAAAGAGCGCCCATGCGACGGTCGATCCGAACGCGCTCAGGAAAAGTATCTTTTTGCGGCCAAATTTATCCGAGAGATTACCCAATAGCGGCGACCCGACGAGCTGAAACGCCGAATACGTCGCGCCGATCGCGCCATACAGAAAATCCCCGCCCTTGAACCGCTGCACGATATAAACGAGCGATGGCAGCACGATGCTGTATCCCAGCGTGCCGATAAAGCTCACGACGAGCAACGGAACAATCGAAATTTTACGAGCCGACGACATATTTTTCCAAGCAAAAATAGGGAATAAAATTTGGGTGCAGTTAATAAAGCCATGACCAATATTCAACGAAGGTAGTCCGGAGATTGCAACTGGTGGTAAATAAGTATAAAGAACCTGTAACAAAACCCTACATTGCGAGTTAATATATACACTTATAAATCATTATGCATCATCGATATTATTTATCAATCTTTATTGTAGTTGTAGGATTCTGTCCGATCTCAGTTAAAGCTCAAATTTCTACGCCGCCAGGGTGGTCATTTGTCAGGAATTTGGAGAGTGAAGTTACACATGTGTATGCTTACGGAGATACTGTGCTGGCGCTTGAGGGAAACATTTTTCTTCGAACAGTTGACGGGGGGGAGAATTGGGATTCGGTTGTGATTCCAAGCTCTAATTGGATTTTGGAGGTTTCTCCGATCGTGCCAGTCTTGGTAATTTTTCGATCGGCCGTGCGAGATTCTATTCATTCGGACTACTTTATATCTACTAGCCATGATCTTGGAAATTCCTTTCAGACTTTCAAGTTAGATACGAGCATAAGCAATTTAATGTACTGCTGTGATATTTCTCTTGTTCTCTCACCCTATAATGAGAAGATGCTTTATTTAACGTACACAAGCGATGCCGGCACTCTCTTATTTAGCAGCTCGAATGAAGGTCAAGACTGGAAAAAAATATATTATCCTAAAGAGGCTCCTGAAATATTAATAAATCAGATATTCGATGCAAGAATAATATCAAGATGGTATCTTGATATTATCGAAAAATCAGGTGAAATGAGAGTATTAAGAGGTGTGTATAGGACAGATGATAACGGTGAATCTTTTGTCAAAGACAGCTTATGGTATATCGATTATGCGAGCATAGGCTATTCTGGTGAGTTTCGCATTTCCATTGATGAAGGTTTCCGTGTCTTCAATAGCGATACGGCTATTAATTCTTACTGGGATGATGATTGGTATTTCAGAGTAATGAAAACAAATGATGCTTATGCTGAGGACGGCGATCGTCTTAGCAGAATGATAGCCTTTGATTTTGCATGGAATAGTCCGAATACATCAATTGCCACTTTTCAGGACGACTCGGTGAAAGACGTGGCAAATCGACAGCATTATCGCCGAGTGCTTGCTCAGACTTTCGATAACGGTAAAAATTTCAATATTCTGTGGGATGATTCCATATCGAGTCTTGACGCATATCTCGACCA
>DASZLH010000141.1:0-5097 GCA_035552495.1 Kapaibacterium sp. (SeqCode)
AACTGATCGGTCGAATAGGCCGTAACGTTTTGCGACCCCTCGAACACGATCGAATACTTATCTCCCAATCCGGCAAGCGTTACATACTGAACAGGTGCGTTCTTTGGCAGATCGAAGGCGAGCGCCAGCAGCGCGGTGCGCATCCCGCGATCGGTCGGCAGGAAGTGAACGACGAGCGTCGCAGTTTGCCCGGGCGGAATAACAAGCGGGGTCTTCGTGCTGACAGCAAAATCGCCTGCGTTGATGCCGGAAATCGTAGCTTGCGTAATCGTGATAGCAATGTCGTTGGTATTGGAGATTGGAATGAGGAATGAGGAATCCGAGCAGGCATACGTATGGCCAAACGTCACACTGGAAACCTGTGGCGCGAGCGCTGAGATCGTCTCGACATGACCGACGAGGATCACGGTATGGACTGTCCCATCTTCTGCGGCGATTTGAAGTGTATCCTCGTAGCGGCCATTGACGAGACCCGTGGGATTGAATGAAACATTCACAAGCGCCGCAGCGGATGGCGGCTCTGGAATCGCAAACGGTGGCACGACCATATTGCCATTATACGAGACGGATGTTTTCGCAAATGGCGAGTTCGCACTCGTCGAAAGCGCGACCGATTGAATTCCCAGCGGAGCAAGTCCAGCATTGCCAATATAGACTTCGGAATCTTTTGCAACGTCGGTATTCGTAAATATTCCAAAATCGAGCGTGTCGATCTGATAAACTTTTTGTGAATCGCGGAAGACTCCCATGACGTCCTGCACGCCGCGGCCATAGACATCGACGACGTAGGCGCGCAGATGGTCCGTCTCTGCGGTGATCTGGGTATGCATCCGGCGATTGACTTCGTGCGGATAAAACTCGATGGTCATCGAGTCCAATGCCAACGGCTTTATCGTATGCGGCGATAAAAGTGAAGCGCTCGGCTTCGTAACAGAAAATCTATCCACATCCTGAATGCGTGTAGGGAATCCATAGACATTCACAACATCTTCCGAAACATTCTGGAGATAGACGGTAGTATCGAATTTATTTTGTCCGAGTTTGTCTGTAAACCCGCCTATACCATCGGGCGAGAGCACGCGGTCGCCGAAGTCGATGACGAGTCCGACGGTCTTGAGCGGCGTGATCGTCTTGAGCAGTGTGCCGCCCGTATAGGCATAGCTATCGACCGGCCCCAGCGCATAGATCGTAACGCCGAATGGCTGGTCGCAGGTAAGATTATGCGTCCCTTGCG
Organism: Kapaibacterium sp. (SeqCode); assembly: GCA_035552495.1. GTDB lineage: Bacteria > Bacteroidota > Ignavibacteria > Palsa-1295 > Palsa-1295 > PALSA-1295. Next base: position 1,235 of record DASZLH010000141.1, read on the forward strand.
AGAGTTGATGTTGCGCATACGCGAAGCGCGTGTTTGGGATCAGCTTGAACTCCGAAGGATTGATCGCGTTGCCATCGAGCAGCATGGAACCGATCGAGCTGGCATCGGCAACAATGTTCACATAATTCCCTTTATACGAGCTTGGATCGACGATGCTGAGAATAGTGTAGGATGTCGTGAACTGCTCGACCGGAAACACAAGCGCGAGCGCCGGGTCGCCATAGGCGGGATCGTTCTTCGCATTCAAAACTCCTCGGCTGGTATGCATATATTGCCCGACGAGAATGGGCTTCGATGCCTGGATCGAGGTCACTCCGGAAAGCTGGGTAATTTCATAAAAATCTCCGGCATTGAAAGTCCCGACGGGTAGTCCATTGACAGAAATGTCCGTTCCATCTTCAGCGCAGACGACGCGCACCAGATCTGGCAGCTTCGAGGTAGCGAATGGTACGACGAGCGCGGAATCGCCCCAGGCGCTCACCGGCGGAAGTTCTTCGACCAAATGATCGCGGCTCGGAGTGCCGTCCGAATTGACGCCCGTGGCAGGAATATTCGTGCGCTTATGCCCGCTAAACACGGCAACGGGATAATCGGACTCGATGAGGCTGCCCGTCAGGTCGTTGCCCGTTTCCTGGCTACCCTCAACTAAATACGTATCGCCTTTATTGAGTCGCACCGTAAACGGTGAATTCGGTGGAACCCCATATTCGGAATTATCCCGCAGTGTGATCGTGACATTCGTCGAATCCTGGACGGCAACGACCCAAAAATCGCTCGGCGTCGGATCGATAGGACCGAAGCCGCCATACATTCCTGCCTGATAGCACATCGTGCGATATTCCGTGCCGAGCACCGAGCTTGGAAATCCCATGAACGCATCGCTCGAATAGAGCTTATGATTCAATCCAAAGACAGCGACCTCACTATCACTCGTAACATGCACAGCCATTCCCTGTACCACCTCTTCATCTTCGGTTACCTCAACCGTTTGGCCGCCCATTCTTCCACTGGGTAGATTGATTGTGGTAATCTGCCCAGGTGTCGTCGTAAATGTTTGGAAAAAACCTAATGCCGGCACCTCGACGCTGCCGTGCGCTATGACCTTGCTGGCAATATAGAGGTCCATGACATTATCTTCTTCGCCCTGGCCTAAGTTCGGACCGTATGCTACATAGAAGTCCGTTCCGAGATTATTGAGCTGCCGGGTTTGCGCGCGAAGGAAAGGTGCGAAGCAAATTGCAAACAGTATAATGCACACGAGGCCCCCTTTAAAGGGCGCAGCCACGCCATGACTGTGTGCCTGGTGCTTCGAGAGCGCCCACTTTAAAGGGCGCAGCGCCCACTTTAAAGAGCGCAGCGAACTCGAAAATTCTGACGGCCGTCCCATACGCTGGTTTATTAATGCTTAGCTTGTTCGAAGACTCTTATGGACACTAATATATAAGAACCCGAACGGAGGCAGAAGTTACAAAGAAATCTTAAAAAAAGATCGAAAAAATGGCGAAATATCTGGAACCCTCGAAATTCGCGTTATTTGCCCTACCGTTCGACCGAAGTCTTGAGCGTCATTCGCGGCTGGGCCTCACCCATTTCATCACTGACCTCGAGCGTGATGAACGCTGTGCCGGACGAAGGCAGCATAGTATCAGGTAGCGTAAATTCACCCGTACCAATTCCGACGGACAGGTTAGTCCGTCCTAACTCTCGTCCATTAGCATCTGAGACAATAGCAATGATCTGCGCGGCCTTTCGAGCCTCGTAAGTAACCGTCACTCCGGCATGCGATGTAATCGGATTGGGCCGGATCCCGATAACATTCACGACCGGCATCGCGCCAAACATATATGCCCGTAAGGTCGTCGTGCCGCAATCTTCCGCAAAAGGAATATGCAGTGTGAACGGCTGAATATTATATGCGCATGGATGATGCAGGAATGTAAATGTTGGCGTGACCGTCACAGTCGTATCGGTCGTAAGAAACGCGCGCATCAGGATGGCGAGCAAGAGATTATTTGCAAGCTTTGTACGGTCGGAGACGGCAGCATTCGATACCGTAATCGTATAGGTGCGCGTTGTTTGACCCCACTGCGTTTGAACCGAATATCCAGCGCCAAACGGTACGCTAAGCGATCGGGCAGTATCGATACCGACCGGTACAAATAGATCGTTCGAAAATTGCAGCGTGAGCGTGTAGCTATCGAGTTCGGGTATGGAATCGCGCGGCCCCGCGATGGTAATCGGCAGCCGGAGCGGCGCAATATCGCCCGCGCTCGATTCGAACGCCGGAAGCACCGCATCGAGCCTAAGCTCCCGTTCTTTTCGATAGACGAAAGCGATCGCTTCGACGATCATCGGCGCTTCCTCTCCGCCATGCCGCTGAAACAGTACGATCGTATCCTGCTGCGAGCCATTGAGCGAATCGGGCGGAAAAATATACTGGACCGGCAATTGAAATATTCCGTCGGGTGGTATATTAATCGGAAAAAGAAAATTATGCACTCGCGTGAATCCGGCAGAGTCCGGTTGAAACGCCATGCTGTCGATATGGACTTCGACCGGATAGGGATTGTGAATAATTAAATCGAGCGTATTGGGCACGCAGCTCTCGATCGTGTCGAAGTTGATATTCTGCACCTCGACGGGTCCGGTCCGCACGCTCGCCTTCAAAATAATCATCGGCACATACTGATTCACCGGATAGGGATATAACCCATAGCGCGTATCGTTGCGGACGAAAACAGTATCGAAGAAATCCCCTTCTCCGGTCACAAAAAATGTCGCTGTGCCTTGCAGCGAATCGTGCTCCGCGAGGTCTTCGTTCAACGTATCATTGGGGGTATTGAGCCGGACTAAAAAATCGGAGTCATCGCTCGAAACGAGCGAGTCCAGATGCGCCGCCATTGTGCCCGAATCGTACACGACAAAATTCATTATCATCGGCGATGGCGGCGAGAGATTCGGCTGGACAATGATCGTCCCAAAATCGATAACCGGTGGCTGGACGGTCACGAGCGGCTCGACGCCTACGCCCCATAGCGTGTCCTTGATGACCGCGCTATCGACGGTGTGAATGCGGACGATCAGCCGCTTGGCGCCGAGCGATTGAGGATTAAACTGCACCGAAAACGACGCAGACGTATCTTTGCCTTCACCGGGATAATGCAATGCGACTGGAGCGGTCTTCGGTCCCGGAGGAAGCGTATCGAGTGACACGATAAAATCAGCGAGGTCGCCACCCAGGATGGTCACGCTGTCGATTGCGGTCGTATCGCTGCCGCGATTGACGATCGGAATGGCGCGCACCACAGAACTGCTATCGACGCGAAATTTTCCGAAGTCGTAATTTTCGGAATAGACGTGCGGCTCGACGCCCGTGCCTTCGAGGATGACGATGGGCACATCGACCGTATCGGTACTATAGATCGGGATCGAAACGCGCGAAAATCCTTCAGTGGTAGGCCTGAAATGAACGCTATCCTGAACCGAGCTATTGGGCGTCAACGTAAATCTGCCGCCGACGCCTTTTAGTGTATCGGCGCGAAATGCGGTATCCTTAATGGAAGTATTAAAATCGAGATCGGTAATTTCGAGATCGGCGGAGCCAACATTCGAAACAGTAAACAAGCTATCGCGGCGATGATAGATCCGCACGCGATGAAAGTCGATCGTATCCGGAATAACCTTGATTTGTGGCACCACGCCTTCGCCTTTGAGATGAATGAAGACATCGTTGACGGCGCTCGACCAGACACGAAGCGTTGCGGAGTAGGTTCGCTCGGCATTAGGGTGAAATTGAAACGGTACGTTCAGGTTGCGGAGCGGCGCGACCGAGAGTGGCTGCGTGATATTCCCTAAGAGCGTAA
>DASZLH010000142.1:0-4493 GCA_035552495.1 Kapaibacterium sp. (SeqCode)
AAATAATCAGCGAGTAAAACATCGCCGGAATGGCAATGTAGTCGCCCCAGGCGACATAGAGCGTGCGGCGCTCGATGAGCGGAACGCGCGCAGTGATCGAGCCGGAGACAAAAAGCGGCAGCGATTTCACGAAGCGGCCACGGTCGTCGATAATTGCCGAGATGCCCGTATTCGCCGAGCGGACGACCCACCGGCGGTCTTCGATCGCGCGGAGTACGGCAAACTGCTCGTGCTGATAGGGGCCGGAGCTGCGTCCGTACCATCCATCGTTCGTAATCACAGCCAGTACGTTCGCTCCGCGATCGACAAAATGCCGGACGAAACTTGGATAGATCGACTCGTAGCAGATCGTCGGTGTAATCTTTAACGTATCGCGATTAAGCGTGTCGTGCAGTGCGTCTGCCAGCGGCATTCGAAGAGGTTCGTAACCTTTTCCAAAATTCCAACTTCCTAATCCCACGCCCCACTGGAAAAATTTTCGGAGAAATGGAAACGTCTCGACAAACGGAATATGCTCGCCCAGCGGCACCAGCTTTTGCTTGTGATAGACATCGCGCTGGATGCTTCCATCGGTCTGCTGATAGAGGATCATCGCCGCATTCCAACTTCGATAATAAAATCCCCCAATGCCTTCCGGCACGGCGTCTTCAGGGATGCTATCTCGCCCGGCCTGATATTCCTCGCGGTCCGGAAATCCAGTGAGAATCGGATGACGGATTTGATCGATGAAGTGATAGAGTTCACGCAACTCGTATCCTTTTGCGGGAGCAGTAATGTAAAACGTGATCGCCGTTTCGGGCCAGAGCAAAAGATCGGTGCTATCGTGGACTTGCCTTAGCGCCGTGATGCTCGCATCGAAATTCGTATCGAGAGTTCGCTGCTCGTCGGTGTACCACTTTGCCCACGGGTCGATGTTCGGCTGCACGACCGTCACGCGCAGCGAAGCGTGAGACGCTTCGAGTTGCTGCATTGCAAAAGCACCATAGAGATAAGGAATAAGGAACAAGAGTACCAGAATACCGCAATGCAGCAGAATCGTTTTCGATTTTGTTAAGTCCTTTAAGGGCTTGGACAAGCTAAAGCATGTCCTACACAACAGGAATATTTCGACATTCACCAAAACGATCAGCATCGTCAGAAAAAACGGCCCGGTGAGTTCGATAAATTGATCGTAGGTGAGATTATAGGTCTGCGTATTATAGAGCGATAGCCAGGGATAGGCGAGGTCGCCGAACGAGTGCGCATATTCGAAACCGGCATAAAAAATCGGGAGCGAATAAAGCGCCGCGCGCTGGCCAAAACGCCGGCGCGTCATGTCGTACAATAAAAATGGTATGACCAGAAAAAATGGATGGACGACCGCCAGCAATACTCCACCCACCATCAGGAACGGATCGACTTCGCTCATCGACTTCCATCCACCGACCCAATAGTTCGCGACCAGGCCGAGGAGGAACATAGCGACCCATGTTATCCGGAAGGTCCGCCCAAGCGTTTCAATACCCTCCAGCGCAATAAGTAACGGAACGAGCGCGACGAAGGCAAGTATCCCGCCTGCCAGTCCTGTCGGAGGAAATGCAAGGCCAAGCAGAATACCAGATGCTATGGCTAATAAATAACGAGAACGGCGAGAGAGGGTCAAGTCCAAATTTTCTGTTCCGAAGCTTCCTCCAATGCCTTCAACGCAAGATCGAGTGAGACGGAAGGGTAATCTCGAACAAACGCTTCGACAGTCGATTCGCGCTCGATATATTCCATTAAAAAAGCAAATGGCACGCGCGAACCGGCGAAGACCAGAACTCCACTCATGATTTCTGGGTCTGATTTGATATACACTGGCGATAGCATGGAATCATCAACCGTTATATCCTGCTTGCGGTTTCTCCGTCAGGCTTATTCAAAGCGGAGTGCGTCGATTGGATGCATGTTCGCGGCTTTGAGTGCAGGATAAAGACCAAACACAATACCGACCAGCGAGCATACTCCAATGCCCACACCGACCCAGACCATCGGCACATAGACGCTCGCATGGATCATGAGCGCGATAATGTTTCCGAGTCCGATGCCAATGGCTATCCCGATCGCGCCGCCGACTTCGCAGAGCACGATGGCTTCCATCAGGAACTGCCCGGTGATGTCCAACTTGGTCGCGCCCATCGCTTTTCGAATGCCGATCTCTTTGGTCCGCTCCGTCACGCTAACGAGCATAATATTCATGATGCCGATAGACGCGGCGAGTAACGCGATTGCGCTAATTCCAAATCCTGCATAGGACAAATATTTCGAGAATGAATCGAACTGCGTGGTAAGACTGGTATTGTCCTCGACTTCAAAATCGTTATCGACTCCGGGCTTGACATTCCGGGCTTGCCGCATCGCGCCGATGATCTCGTCCTGCGTTTCGTCGAGCAGCCGTTTGGAACGCGCACGGACAGTCATTTGCAGCGATGTTACATCCGGATCTATAAAATATTTGATCTCATTCGTAATCGGAATAAGCGCGAAGCCGTCCTGGCTTTGTCCCATTCCGCCGCCCTTTCGTTCGAAGGTGCCGATCACGGTATAGTTGTGATTATTGAGTTTCACCGTCTTGCCAATGGGGTCCTCGCCATTGGTAAAAATACGATCGACGACGTCCTGCCCGAGCACCGTGACATCGCGCGCAAACTGAACGTCGTCCATCGAGAGCATCCGGCCTTTGGCAATATCGAACGTATGGTTGATAGCAAAATTATCGTCGGAGCCCCATAGCGAAAATTGCGGATCGCTCTTTTCATTGGCATATGCGGCCGTCAGCGGCTGATAGGTATGCTCCGCGCTTACAGCGAGCGGCAGCATGACGGTCTGTCGGACGAGGCGAATTTCCTCGTACGTGATGTGCTTGCGCCGCATGTATTTCATCCAATCGCTTGTGCCCATTTGGAGCGACGGAAATTTCTTGACCGTAAACGTATTAGCGCCTAAACGTGAGAGCGCCTGATCGAAGCTATTGGTGAGCGCGCCGAGCGCCGTCATTACGCCGATGATCGAAAACACGCCGACGACAATTCCGAGCAGGGTCAGGCCGCTCCGCAGCTTATTGCCGCGGATCGAGCTAAATGCCTGACGGATGTTCTCGCTTGTTTGCAACCTTAAATTTACTTTTTTACTGTTTTCTGAAATGTTTAAGAATTCTGATTTAGTTAGCCTGGATTCCCGCTTTCGCGGGAATGACAGGACTTAAACCAGATGGCTGGACTTGACAGTCCATCAATGTAATCAGCATAATCAACGTAATCCAGGTTTTATTCATATCTCAGGGCATCGACCGGATCGAGCTTGCTCGCTTTCCATGCTGGAAGCATTCCGCTCATCACTCCGATCGCGAGCGAAAGTCCCAGCCCCAGCAATATTAGCGTATACCCAAAGTTGATGTGGATCGAGGAGTCCTTCAATACATTCGCGTTGATGATCGAAGATGCCGAGTACGATAAAATGAGTCCGATCGATCCGGCGATCAAACAAAGCATCGATGCTTCGGTTAAGATTTGCAGCAATACCATACTCCGCCGCGCGCCGACGGCTTTGCGAATGCCAATTTCTCGTGTCCGTTCTTTCACGCTCACGAACATAATATTCATAATTCCGATACCGCCAACCAGGAGCGATAAGCCGGTAATGACCAGTCCGATAATATTCAGCGTCCGAGTCAGCGCATCGAAGGTGGTATCGAATTGCTCCTCACCGTTGATCGCAAAGTTATCTTTATCGGTCGGTTTCAGACCGTGAATTGCGCGCATCTGATATTCCGCTTCGGCTTTGGTATCGTCTTTCGTCAGCACGTTCTTCGCTTTGATGCCGATCGTGAGCGAGCGGTCCGGCTCGCCGAACGCATTGAAAAACGTTTGCAGCGGCATCTCGACTTCGTGATCGACCGAAAACATGCCGAACATCCCGCCCACTTTTTTTGCGACACCGATCACTTCGAGCGGATACCCATTGACGCGCAGGGTCTGTCCGATGGGATTACCTTTATGAAAAAGATTATCCCACACATCATATCCAATGATGCACACGGGCCGGGCGCTGGCAAGCTCCTGCGTTGCGAAGAAGCGTCCCTTTTCGATGCCGAGCGAATTCGTAATTTCATAATCGGCATCGACACCCGAAGCGCGAATACCCTGGACCATGTTCGCGCCGTTCTTGACATCGACGCTCCATTCGTCCGCGCTAACGCTGATCGCTTTGGCCGTCGTCATGCGGCGACGGAGTTGCGTGGCATCGTCCTGTGTAATATTAGGACGGTTTCGGGTCATGGCCCAATCGCCGCCCGACCAGCTTTGCTTATCGACATAATACACGTCCGTGCCCATGAAGCTCGTCGTTTCATGGAACATATCGTTGAGGCCAGTGATAAATGCGCTCATAAGCGTCACGGTCACAATGCCGATGATGATGCCAAGCATGGTAAGGACCGAGCGAAGTGGATTGGCGCGCAGGGCCGCGCGCGCCAT
>DASZLH010000143.1:0-5627 GCA_035552495.1 Kapaibacterium sp. (SeqCode)
CGAACCGCCATATCTATAAGGTCATCAAATTTGGAGGCTCTCAGTATGGTTATCCAACTATGCCAGCGCAGCCGCAGCTATCTGACGAGGATATTGCTGCCATCATTGCGAAAGTCCGCTCGCTAAGCAAGACCTACAAACCATAGTATATCGAAAGTCGCTGTCGGCGCCATTTAATGTGGCGTCGAGGGCTTGGTACCGTGATCACTCGACTTCCGGAAGCTCCGCCAAACTTTCCTTTATTAGGTCGAGCGCCTCGCCGACCTGCACTTCCTTGTCTTCGAGTTCAAATGAACGAACGGAGAAGACCGGTTGTACCGCATCAATAATTGCTTCTGCTTTTTTCGGATCACCTTTCGAAAGCTTTGTGAGGTTGCTCAGGACGTCTTCGCCATAATGATATTCGGTGTGTTCTTCGATGACCGGAATTCGCCCGCTGCGAATATCTTTTTTCACTGTTGCCGGAACAGACGGACTCTTGAGTAAAACTTTTTTTAGCTCGTCGATAAGGTCTTCCATATTCTCTTCCGGAATACCGTGGACGAGCTTCGGATTGAATTCGAAATGTTTGACCTCTTCGATATCGATATCGACGCCATATTTTTCCTTGAGATCCATGATTTTGCTCGCGCGGTCTTCGTCGATGATCGCATATTTTTTCATTGGGACGATCAGTGCCTTGGCATCGTCCGTTGTGACGGTAAAAGAATTCGGATCGCGGCCGCCTTGTACCACATCTTTCAACCACTCCGGAAGGATATTTTTAAAGACCACTTGACGAGCATGCCCGGTAATCGAACCGAGGACTTTATTCAGCGCATTCAATGCGCCAAGCACTTTAAGGGCGCTGGCTGCCATACGCTGCTTCGTACCGCTAATGCTGTAGACTTTTTTACGAGCTGGCTTCGGGGATCGGCTGGCCGATTCCTGAACCGCTTTCTGGATAATATCCTTCATTGCCATGACCAATATTTATACGACCTGCGTGCCACATGGCTTAAGCAATGAATGAGTAACGAATAATGAATCACCGGATCACACGCAGTGCATTACGCTTGAGCTCGACGGTAATGCTCCGGACTCCTTCCTTCGGGGTGCAAAATACTTCACCATCGGTATGAATAGCGAGCGGCGATTTGGATCGAAGCCGCAGAGAAGAAAAGGAGCGCTCGAAGACCGCATTCGATTTAAGATGAGAGCCTTTGAGCACTTTGGGAAGCAGCATGAGCATCGAAAATCGCGAAAGAGGTTTTACCAACAGCATCTCTAAATTCCCATCGTCGATTTTCGAATTTGGAGTCGTGTAAAAACCGCCGCCTTCACGAGGACCGTTGCCAAGCGTTAGCATCAGTAATTTTTCGGAGAAGCGGTGAGTATCGACCGTCATATCGACATCGAGCACTTCGTGGTCCCGAAGGAGCGTCAGGAAGGTCGATACAAGATATAGCGGCAAGCCGCGCAGCGCCCGAAACCGCTTGCTCTGAATGCTCACTTTAGCATCGAAACCAATGCCGATGGAATTATCCCAGAAGGCGCTCCTGCCCCGATCGTCTTCGATCGTACCAATATCGATCGAAGTGCTATGCCCTCGCAGAACGATATCGAGAGCCTTGGAAAGATCGTTTGGAATACCGGCGGCATACGCAAAATCGTTGCCCGAACCCGTCGGAAGTATCCCGAGCTTCGGACGTACTTCCCGTGGCAGCGACATGATGCCATTGATAATTTCATGTACCGTACCATCGCCCCCCACCGCAACGATAGTATTCACGCCATCTTTGGCAGCGTTCGTAGCTATGCGTGCGCCTTCGAGCGGACCCGTCGTTTCTATCCAGGAATATCCAGCGCTTTTGGTATCGCCAACGATTCTTGAATCGCCTTCCTTCGTTTTAAAACGCGCGAGTGTATCGAGCGCGCGCTGAAGGCCCCGTACATCCCGTACGTTCTCTCCGTGGCTCGATTGTGGGTTATGGATAAAGAACAGTGCGTCTCGATTAGACACAGCACGAAAATAAGAATAATATTCGATCGGCCCTTGATTTCTCAGACTTTATCATCTTCCAGGATCCTTCCACCCTAACGACACCAGAATGCCAAAAGTAGTTGATGTAGGTGTTAGGGGAAAATTCATGAAGGGATTCTTCCCACCTTGAAGCATTCTCTTTTGAAATTCAGGACAAATAACTTTGATGTCGGTGTTGGCCCGGAATTCATGAACCAGCGATTTCTCAACGGAGAAGGGGACGGTCGATTAAAAGAGAGGTATTTGGGCATATCACACAATACAACACCAAAAAGCTCAATAAAGTTCCGCAAATATTAATTATGAAGAAAAATTCATCTAAATAGAATGAGGTCATTTCTTTTTACAAATAAGAAAGCCACTAAGGGGGCTTTCTTAATTCATCGCTACTTGCCAACTTTACACTAATTCCTTCAGCACGCCAAGCTCGGCGCCGACTTTGGTGAAGGCTTCGATGGCGGTATCGAGATGGTGCCGCTCGTGCGCGGCGGAAATTTGCACGCGAATGCGCGCGTGGCCTTTTGCTACGACGGGATAGAAAAATCCGGTGACGTAAATGCCTTCGTCCTGCAAACGCGAGGCGAACTTCTGCGCGAGCGGCGCGTCGTAGAGCATGATCGGCACGATAGGATGAATGCCCGGTTTGATGTCGAAGCCGGCCGCGGTCATCTGCTCGCGGAAGTATTGGGTATTTGCTTCGAGTTTGTCGCGGAGTTCGGTCGTCTCCTCCAGCATCCGCAACACTTGCAGCGCCGCGCCGGCAATAGGCGGCGGGAGCGTATTCGAAAAAAGATAGGGCCGCGAACGCTGCCGCAGCATTTCAATAATTTCTTTACGCCCGGAAGTAAATCCACCGGCTGCGCCGCCTAATGCTTTCCCGAGCGTGGAGGTAATGATATCGACGCGTCCCATCACGTTCTCATGCTCGATCGATCCGCGCCCCGTGCGCCCGACAAATCCCGTGGCATGGCTGTCATCGACCATCACGAGCGCATCGTATTTATCCGCGAGATCGCAGATCGCGCTGAGCTTCGCAATATCGCCATCCATGGAGAAGACGCCGTCGGTCACGATCACGCGCCGCCTTTGCGACTGCGCATCGCGGAGCTGCGTTTCGAGGTCCGCCATGTCGGAATGTTTGTACCGAAACCGTTTGGCTTTAGCGAGCCTGACGCCATCGATGATCGAAGCATGATTGAGTTCGTCCGAAATAATCGCATCGTCTTCGCCGAAGAGCGGCTCGAAAACTCCGCCATTCGCATCGAAGCATGCCACGTATAGGATGGTGTCGTCCGTATGGAGAAAGTGCGAAATTTCGCGTTCCAGATCTTTGTGCAAATCCTGCGTGCCGCAAATAAACCGGACGCTGGACATTCCATACCCATGCGTCTCGAGTGTTTGCCGCGCCGCTTCGATCACTTTGGGATGCGAGGAGAGGCCGAGGTAATTATTCGCGCAAAAATTAAGCACGACGCCTTCACGGCCTTTAACACGGATTTCGACGCCCTGCGGCGTTTCGATCTCTCGTTCCATTTTGTATAAGCCTGCTTCGCGGATCGCCTGAAGTTCGCTCGCTAATTCTTTCTGGATTTTACCGTACATGATGGAGTTCGTTGTTGGAAGCTTCGTTAACATTCTCGAAGACGAAATAGTGTAAATGAAGTAGAGACTTTATTTCAATTGAAAACCACACCACGTCATTCTGAGCGGAACAAGACGGAGCGATAGCGGAGTCTTGTGTAGTCGAAGAATCCCTTGTTGTTTGGCAATGACTAGAGATTCTTCGACTCCGTTTTGTTCTCCTTCGTCGAACAAAACTTCGCTCAGAATGACATCTTGAATGAGATCGAATTGAGCTGGTTCCGCAAACGAACAACCCCTCGCTATTTAAAATAGAGAGGGGTTGAAAATGGCGGTTCTCTTATTCTATCGTTCTACCGCAGATCGTTACTCAATGGTATTGCGCGTTCCTCGATAGAACAGCCAGCCGCCGATAAGAACGCAGAGGGCTACCGCAGGGCCGATGTATTCGAGGCCCGGCGTAAATTGCTTGATCCATTGCTGCTCGATGGTCGTCGTCCCGAATATTTCATCTACCTTTTTTACTTCGACCATGTGCTGGGTGGTCGTCCAGACCTGGTGGCCCGCCGTGTACCACCATATCAACAGTCCGACTGCAACGAGAAATAGGAGAACAGCGACGATCTGTTTAGATTTCATGCTTCGATGGGGAAGAACCTTCGATGGAAGCGCTTCGGATTACGAAGCGCCATGTTTAGTACCATTGCCAAATAACTGAGCGGTGATTTTTATCGTCTCACCCACTTTGCTGCCAACAGCTCCTTCGGTGCCGGCAATATTGAAGTCCTTCAGCGATAACGAAAAATCGGCGGTGACCATTACGAGATCGCCGGGTGCGCGCTCGCGCGTTTTGGCACTTTCGGTAACATACGTGAGCCGAATCGGCACATTGACCCGGCGGCTGACGCCGTGCATCGTGAACGTACCCGTCGCAATGCCCGTCGCGCTATTGCCACTCGATTGAATGTTATCGACGGACGAGATCGCAAAAGAAATAACTGGATACCGGCTGGCATCGAGCCACTCGGAGCTTACAAGGTGCCCGTCGCGCGTCGCATTGCCCGTCTTCATCGAACGGACCTGGGCGCTAATCGTACCCCGGATCGAAGCCAAATTATGCGGGTCCATAGTGAACGAGCCGGATACGTCCTGCGCGGTTCCTTTGATATTTTCGAGCGGGGCATCGCTGACCCAAACGAATTGATTTTTTCCAATTCTGTCATTGAGTGTAACCGTTTCCGAACCCGACGACGGGACCGAAAGGCCCTGGGCGCCGGCCGAAACAACGCCTATAACGAGCATTGTAGCAAAAGCAAACAAGGAGCGATATTTCATCATGGTCATTTTCATCCTTTTATAAATTAATCGTTTACTAACGTATCCATTCGTTTCTTAAGACGCGAAAAGAACATCCGTAGTTACATAGCCCTCCGTTAAACTTTACTCAGATGGCCTGAACTACGCTTTTTAGCTCATATAGTTCGTTTTTTGTTGTAACAAATAATATAACAACCCTTATGTTTATCCATCACACCACTTTATAAAAAATGAGTAACTCTTAATATTTGCTTTATTGACAGTCGATTGCGCCCTGGTCGATCCACTGTCCGATTTTCATAATCTGCATCTGCGGCAGCGCCGTTTGGGGTGGCGGCGGCATTCGAGATGTCGCATTAAAATCAATGAGTCGTATGTAAAGCCGGCTTGATCGGGCATCGCCCGGCTTGACTACAGCGAGTGTGCCTTCATACGTCTGCGCATTATAATTGCCTTTGTGCGTTGCGGCATCGTGGCATCCGCTCGTCCCGCAACTTCCGCTGAGGATCGGTAAAATATCTCTCGAAAAGCAGATTAGCGAGTCGGTGTAGTTATGCAGTACGATCGTCGCTTCGGAATATATCGAAGCGTCCTGCGCTGAGGATGCACGTACGGTAACGAAGGTGCTGTCTATCACGGTGGCGGGGGGCGTGTACAGTCCGCTGCTCGAAATATCGCCGGGCCCGCTCGTGATCGACCAGTGGAG
>DASZLH010000144.1:0-19425 GCA_035552495.1 Kapaibacterium sp. (SeqCode)
CAGTACCCTCTGCTTTTACGCTCAGTAATCGGATAGTTTGAACGCCCCATCGATTCTATTCTATGACACCCACAGATAATACGGAAGACGGCATTTCCCCAAATGGCTCGCGGCCCAACGAGTATGGATTTTCTAAGCTCACGGGCTTCGTATCCAATGGTGCGACACCAATTCCTTCCGGGTCTCTTCCGAAAAAACGCAAGCCGGTCGAGCGGAAGCTGAACGTGGCGGAGCTCATCAAGGTCATGTACCGTGGCCGGTGGATTATTCTCTCGACGTTTATTATCGTCTTTGCCTATACGGTCTATTCGACTTATTCCAACCCATATATTTATGGGTCATCGACTCGAATGTTTATCGATAAACCGCCGGGCGGGTCGCAAGTCGCACAGATTATTGGAGCCGGCGAACAAGAAGATCACAGTATTGCAAACGAAATCCAATTTTTCAAATCGCATATTGTTGGCCAGCACGTTGCACGGCTCCTGCATGAGTATGCTACGGGTGATTGGACGGAAGTCGATTCGCTCTTTACCGCTGCCTTTGGGTCGCCGAAAGATGTCCCGCCCGATCCGCGCCAGCTAAGTATTATTCGGATGAATGACAATCCGAAAATGCATTCGAAGCAGGGTATTCCCGATGAAGGCACGCTCGAAGCGCGCGCCACGGCGGGTGTTTCGATCGCGCCGGATGGAACGAACGATTATCTGCTTGTTTCCTCGGAAGCCTATACGCCACTCGATGCCGCGTTTCTCGCCAATCTTTATGTGGCCGTGTTCGTGCAGGATAATGAAGCGCGTGTCCGGTCGAACTCCGCGAATTTAAAAGCGTACTTGTTCTCGCAAAAAGAGCGAAGTTTCGATACGCTGCGGCGCGTTGAAAATAAACTGCGCGAATATCTCGGCGAAACGAACGGCATGAGCGCCGAAGATATTGCAAAAAATATCACCAATCAATATCAGGACTTAAAGCAGAAGCGGCAAATGGTCGAGATCGATCTCAATCTGCGTGAAAAAGTCTATGAGGATTTTACCACTAACCTGGATACGGTCCAAAAAAATTATTACGACAACCTGACGCTGGAGCCATACATCGGTATGCTCCAAAAGGAAGTGACCGAGTCGCAGTTGGACGTCGAGGGGATGGAGATGGCGAACAATCTCATGGACCCGCGCACGAAAAAGTATTTGAAAGATGAGATACAGGCAAAAAAAGACCGGCTGGAAACGCTCAAAGAAAAATTGAAGGTCGAAACAGACAAATATCTCCGCTCTCAGGTCATTGTTGCCAGTGAGCCGAGCGAAACGAACGATGGTGAAATTCAATACGCGACCAAAGGTAGCTCGATCGGTACGATCACATCGCTGCGGCAGGGTATCCTGAATACCAAACTTCGTATCGGGCAGGACTCTACGCTGCTCAAGGAGTACGATATTAAGCTTGAGGAATTGCACGCGGAAGCCGAGTCGATGCCCGATAAAATCGTCGAAACCTCCGCGCTCAAGCGCGCGCAGGGCGTCGCGGAAAAAATGTACGGTCAACTCGAAGACCGCTATCTCGAAGCGTGGATGACGGAAGAATCGGTGTTCGGCAACGTTAAGGCAGAAGACCCTGCGGGGCTAAATGCTACGCCCGTGCGGCCCAACCGGCAGTCTGCTATTTTCACTGGCGCGTTGCTTGGGCTTGCCATCGGCATCGGTATCGTCGTACTCTTATCGTTCCTCGATTCAACCATTCGGACGCCCGAGGAGGTCGAGTCGCACAATATTTCGCTGCTCGCCACTATCCCAATCATCGATCATCCGGCGCAGCCACTTTCGATCGACGCGGAGACGCGCGCAGGAATGGGAGGGCGTCCCAAGTTCACCCCCCATCGCGCCGCGCATCTGGACCCGCGTTCTTCGGTCGCCGAATCCTACCGAAGCCTGCGCACGACCGTACAATTTGCTGGACTCGATAAAGAAATTCAGGTGCTCGCGATTTCCAGCTCCGCGCCACAGGAAGGAAAATCGACGACTTCGGCCAATCTTGGAATCGTTATGGCACAGATGGGTAAGCGGACGCTTATCGTCGATGCCGATCTTCGCCGACCCGTGCTGCACTCGGTCTTTGGGCTTTCGCGCGAGCCTGGTTTGACCAATCTGCTCTTCGAGCGGGCTACAACCGAAGAGGGGGTTCAGAAGACCGACGTGCCAAATCTGTTTGTCCTGCCGTGTGGGATTATTCCGCCGAATCCGGCGGAGCTGCTGGGCTCGAAACGCATGTGGCAATTGATGGCACGGCTGCGCACCGAGTTCGATATGATTATTCTGGATACGCCGCCCGTCGTGGCGGTAACGGACGCGCTCTTGCTCGGACATGCCGCCGATGCCACCATCCTCGTTGCGCGCGCAGACGTGACGCGCATCGATGCGCTCATGCGCGCGATGGACGCCGTCGAACGCTCCGGCGCGAACTTACTCGGTGTTGTGCTGAATAATTTTAACGTGGCAAATGCGTACGGATCGTATTATAAATACTATCAGTACTATCATTACTATTCGAATACTCCGGTAGTGCGCAAAGGGTTGCTCCATCGCTTCCGGAAGCAGCCCGCGCATGTCGATCCCAATAGTTGAAACGTGAAGAATGAAAACGGGAGAAATAACACCGCCAGAAATTAAATATGGATGAGGTCGGTTTCTCTGTCGTCAATTCACATTCCTTTCAAAATTAATTTTTATCTCTGATGAAACTCGCGATTGTGTCACTTCTGCTGATTTCTTCAACTTGGCTCGTTAGCTGCAAAAGCAATAGCACCAGCCCGAATACTACTACTACTATCTCATCCGGTATGACCGCGACCGTCAATGGCACAGCTTGGAAAAGCGATGCGGTGGTCGGCTTCCGGCACGCGCCAACAGCCACTCCGAATTTGCAGTTTGAAGGCTGGGTGAACCAACCGTTCGTCCAAATTCCGTTCAATGCGAGTCCAGCGATTACCGGACCGGGTACGTATCCAATAATTACCCACGTTACCAGCCTGACTGAAAATTCAATCGAAGCGGCTTACAATACTACCGACGCAACGTACAGCGATTCTTCGCGCGGGTCCATGACGATCACGACTCTGACCGATAAAAATGTCCAGGGAACATTTAACTTTATCGCCATCGACGATTTCCACGGCGATACAGTCACTATTACCAACGGTCAGTTCAACATTCCGTTGCAGTAGGATCGGATGGAGAAGCTCCGCCGGCTCATGGAATGAGTCCAGTTAAGAATTATCTCGAACTGCAGGAGCGGATCCAGGAGGTTTGCCGCCGAGTGGGCCGCGAGCCGAACGTTCTGCTGTTGCCGGTCTCCAAATCGCAGCCCGTGCAGGCGATACAATCGCTCTATGATTTTGGCCTGCGCGATTTTGCCGAAAACCGCGTGCAGGAGCTATTACAAAAAAATGCGGAGTTGCCGAACGATATCCGGTGGCATTTTATCGGAAATTTGCAGTCGAACAAAGTCCGGCATATTGCGCCATTTGTTGATGTTATTCATTCTATCGATTCGACAGCGCTTGCAAAAGAGCTTTCCGGCCGAGCAGGAGAACGAACGATAAAAATTCTGATCGAAGTGAATATCAGCGGCGAGGCGCAAAAGCATGGCGTACAACCAAATCAGGCGGAGGAAGTAGTTGTCCAGATAGCAGATCTTTTCCCAAATCTAATGGTGACCGGACTCATGGGGATGGCCTCCCTCGAAGAAGACCCAGAGCGAACCCGCCCGCAATTCCTCGCGCTCCGCGAACTTCGCGACCGGATCGCGGAACGCCATCCGAATATTAAGACATTTAAAGAACTATCGATGGGAATGACGAATGATTTTGAAGTTGCCATCGAGTGTGGCGCGACGATCGTCCGCATCGGAAGCGCCGTGTTTAGTAATGAGTAACGGGTAACGAGTTCTGTCGTTCGTTGGTTATTCGTATTCGTTACTCGTATCCATAACCCATTCATTCGTTACTACTATGCGTCTTAGTGCCCTGGAGATTAAGAAAAAAGAGTTTGTACAAAAAATGCGCGGCTTCGATCCGGATGAAGTGCAGGCATTTCTCGATCTTGCATCGGAAGAAGTCGAACTGCTGACGCGTGAAAAGAAAGAAGCGGAGGAGCGGCTTGCAGGTGTGCAGGAAAAGCTCGATCACTATCTCCTGATCGAACAGACGCTCGAAAAAACGCTCGTGGCCGCGCAACAGACCGCTGTGAAAGTAGAAGAACAAGCGCGCAAGGAGGCAGACCTTATTCTTCGCGGAGCGGAGCTCGAACGCGCGCAAAAGCTAAATGATGTTCGCATGGAATTCGACCGCGCGCAGTCCGATCTCTTTCGGGCCCGCAGCGAATACCAAAGTATGCTAAGCCGTATGCGCTCGCTCATGTCTGGCTTTACGACCTTCATCCAATCGCTCGAACAAGAGACCGAACCCGCCTCGACGAATGCCTCCGAAATTCCCACCATCATAGAATTCTATGAGTGAAAATTTGGAATTGTCATTCCTGTAATGACTCGTATCAGCGTAATCATCATCACGCGTAATCGCGTCGATTACTTGAGGGAGTGTGTCGATTCTATTCTCCTCCAGGACTACCCCAATTTCGAAATCCTCATCGGCGATAATGGCTCGACCGATGAGACCATCGAATATCTCAAGCAGCTTGCCGCCAACGACTCGCGGGTAACTGCGCATTTCAATGGCAAGAATCTCGGCTCCTGCGAGGGGCGCAATCTTCTTCTTCAGCGGGCGACAGGCGCGTTGTGGTTTATTATCGATGACGACGCGACGTTTCAATTTAAAGACGACCTGAAAAAAGTCGTGGAAGCATTCGAGAGCCACCCGAAAGCCGGCGCGATTGGTTTCACCGTCGTCAACGCGAACGATCCGCAAACTCTGAACTTATGGATGTATCAGGCGAAGCCGGAGTTCGCGAAAAAAATAGAATTTCGCTCGGCGCAATTTGCAAGTTGTGCCGTCTGCTTCCGGCGTGAGGCTATGGATGACGCAAAGTTTGCGACCGGCGAGTTTTTCGTTAATTCTTTTTTCTATAGCTGGGACGAATTCCCAATCGCCTGGCGCTTGCTCGAAACCGGATGGGAATGCTGGTACTCGCCCGCAATCGCAATCCGTCATTACGGCTCGGCGACAATCGACGTCCCGACCGCGCATCGCGTACACCTCGATGCGAAAAGTGTCGGACAGTTTGCAGGGCTGATCCTCCCGTTTCCGTATGGCTGGTGGAAGTATGTCGTGCGGCTTAGCCTTTGGATGTTGAAGCGCGCCTGGCGCACGCGCACGATGAAAGCGTGCCTCACCGGATTTTTGGAGGGCATTCCCGCGTTCTTTGCCGAGCGTAAAAAGCATATTAAAGTGCAACCCGAAACTGTACGGAAATTTATTGCGCTTGTCGAAGCCGAGAAGAATGTCAGCTATCATTAGATAGCATCGACGTAGAAGTCTTATCGGACCTATTGCTCCTATTAATTTCAAAAAAATGTATCGAGAATTAAAAACATCCGTTTCCCCAGACGATCGCGAGCATGAGGTGCTTGAATCCTGGAAAGAAAAAGAAATTTTCCGAAGATCGGTCGAGGAACGCGACACCAATAATATTTTCTCGTTTTACGAAGGGCCGCCGACTGTCAATGGCGTGCCCGGGATCCACCATGTTTTTTCGCGGACGATCAAAGATGCGATCTGCCGCTACAAAACAATGCGCGGTTACCGGGTCGCGCGCAAAGCCGGATGGGATACGCATGGGCTGCCGGTCGAGATTGCAGTCGAGAAGGAGCTGGGTTTTCGCCACAAATCGGAGATCGTCGAATATGGCGTCGATAAATTCGTCGAACGATGCCGCAGCCTCGTCTATAGTAATATCGACCGCGACGCCGGCTGGAAAGAGCTGACCGAACGAATGGGATATTGGGTCGATATGAACGACCCGTATATCACCTGCTCGAACGATTATATTGAATCGGTCTGGTGGGCGCTCAAGCAATTTCACGATAAAGGGCTGATCTACAAAGGCTTTAAGATCCAGCCCTACTGTCCGCGCTGCGAAACGGCGCTCTCGTCGCACGAAGTCGCGCTTGGGTACCGTCAGGCGAAAGACCCGAGTGTGTTTGTGAAATTCCGACGCATCCATTCCCCCCTCTCCCAGCAGGGAGAGGGGGGGCAGGGGGGTGAGGAAGAATTCTTTCTTGCCTGGACGACCACGCCGTGGACGCTGCTTGCGAACATCGCGCTTGCGGTTCATCCGGATGTCGATTACGTGACCGTTATCAATAAGCGGAAAGATAAAACCGATCGCCTCGTACTTGCCGAAGCGCTCATCGGCAAGCTCGAAGGTGAAGTTGAGATCGTAAATCGAAAAAAAGGAAAAGAACTCGAAGGCGAGCGATATGAACCGCTCTTCGATTATCTGCGGACCTCCCAAACGCCAGCATTCGACAAAAAATCATTAGAAAATGCGTGGCGAATCGTTGCCGATACTTATGTCTCCACGGAAGATGGAACTGGTATCGTACACCAGGCGCCCGCCTTTGGCGAAGACGATTATCGCGTAGCGCAACGCGAAGGCTTGCCGGTTATTATCACGGTTTCAGGCGCAGGAGAAATCAATTTAGATTCGCCTTACAAAGGAAAATTCTTCAAGGATGCCGATCCCGATATTATGGCGGAGCTAAAGCAGAAGGGATTGCTCTATCGCAAAGAGACGGTCGAGCACACGTATCCCTTTTGCTGGCGCTGCGATACGCCGCTTTTGTATTACGCACGCAACGCATGGTATATCCGCGTAACCGACTATAAAGACCGGCTGGTCTCCGAAAATCAGAAAATAAACTGGCAGCCGCCCGAAATGCGCGATGGCCGCTTTGGCAATTGGCTCGAAGACCTGAAAGACTGGGGGCTTTCCCGCGAGCGTTTCTGGGGCACGCCGCTGCCGATTTGGGTCTGCGAAGCCTGTAATAAGCAAAAGTGCATTGGAAGTTTTGAAGAGCTTAAAAATTTAAGATCGAAAATTTTCGATCTCCCGACTGATAGGACCTATCCGACCGATATGTCCTTTGATCCGCACAAGCCACAGGTCGATAACTTTTATCTGGACTGCCCTGATTGTCAGATGAAAATGGTGCGCACGCCCGAAGTGATCGATGTCTGGTTCGATTCCGGTTCGATGCCGTTCGCGCAGTTTCATTATCCGTTCGAGAATAAGGAGAAATTCGAAAGCCGCTATCCGGCAGATTATATTTCGGAAGGCGTCGATCAGACGCGCGGATGGTTTTACACGCTGCACGCCATCAACACATTCCTCTTTAAGGAAGCGCCATATAAAAACGTGATCGTTAACGATATGCTGCTCGATAAGAACGGGCAGAAGATGTCGAAGTCGAAGGGCAATGTCGTGAGTCCGTTCGAAGTGCTGACAAAATACGGTGCGGACGCGGCACGGTGGTATTTGCTATCTGCCGCCGTGCCGTGGAAGCCGCGCTCGTTCAATCCAGACGATCTCGGTGAGTTGGAGCGCAAGCTGTTCGGGACGCTTACGAATACCTACGGATTTTTCGCGCTCTATGCGAATATCGATAAGTATTCGTATAATGTAAATAGCCGCATTGCTGAAACGAAGCGGCCGGAAGTCGATCGCTGGATTTTGAGCAAGCTGAACTCGCTCGTAAACGATTGCCGACAATATCTCGACGATTACGATCTGACGAAACCCGCACGCGCCATACAGGATTTCGTGACCGAGCAGCTATCGAACTGGTACATTCGCCGCAATCGCCGACGCTTCTGGAAGGGCGAGCAGAACGCCGATAAGCAAGCGGCTTACGATACGCTCTATGAGTGCTTACTTACTACCGCGAAGCTCATGGCGCCTATCGCTCCGTTTTTTTCGGACTGGATGTACGATGCGCTTCGCTCGAATGAGTCGAAATCATCGGTCCATCTTGAATTGTATCCGGAAGCGGATTCATCGCTCGTGAATCTTGCGCTCGAACGTCGAATGGCTACCGCGCAGATTGTCTCTTCGCTCGTCCGGCAAATGCGGGAGCGGGCGAAGATCCGTGTGCGCCAGCCGCTTGAACGCATTCTCATTCCTGTGCAAAACCGTCGGGAGATCGAGGAACTGCGTAAAGTAGAAGAGGTTTTGCGTGAGGAAGTAAACGTGAAGCGCGTCGAATATGTGGAAGCGGGTGATAGCGATGTCATCAAACTAAAAGCGAAGGCAAATTTCAAAACGCTTGGAGCGAGGCTGGGTAAACAGATGAAATCGGTCGCTTCACGCGTGCAGTCGCTTTCGCAGGACGACATTCGCAAGTACCAGCAGCAGGGGATGCTGATGCTGGAAGTCGAGAGCACAGATGTAACGCTCGAACGCGGCGACATCGATGTAACGGCCGAAGATGTCGAAGGCTGGCTCGTTTCGAGTGAAGGCGGAGTGACGGTCGCGCTCGATACGCATCTCGACGATGAACTGAGGAAAGAAGGGGCTGAACGAGAGTTCTTAAATCGGGTTCAAAATTTGCGAAAGGAAAGTGGATTCGATGTTACCGATCGAATCCGGACATTATTCGCTACCCCCTCGGATTGGCTGAAGGATGCTATATTCCATCACAGCGAATCCTTTATGGTGGATTCTCTTTCGTCAAGCCTCACATCATTTGTAGAACAAGGTGCGCAGGTTATTGATGAAAATTCGGGACAGCCGATTCAAATCGGCAACGATCCTTATGAATCTGAAATCGACGGCAATCCTATCAAAATCATTGTAGTCAGAAGTTCATGATCGATCCCCCAAGCGGCGGAGCCGTGGCCGTTTGTAGAATAAAATTATTTTTTGAAGGAATAAAGCTCCGTCAGCAGGGTTCTTTGGAGACTTGAACAGACCGCTCCTAACGGAGCTTGAATTAAAAATAAACTTATCGAATGCTACAAACGGGCCGCAGCTAACGCCGCTGTCGGGAAATGCGCAAAGCAGGCAATTCGCAGAGGCGGAGACGCCTAATGTCGAAATTCTGAAAACGACGGCAATACAATCTCTGTAGAACCTCATGATCGATCCTCAAGCGGCGGAGCCGTGGCCCATTTGTAGAATAAAATTATTTTTTGAAGGATAAAAGCTCCGTAGGAGCGACCTTTTGAAGGCTTACAGATGGCAAATACCTACACTCAACTCTATATCCACATCGTCTTTGCGGTCAAGCATCGCGATCGGGTTATTCCTGGCTCGAAGAAAGCAGATTTGCACCGCTATATTACCGGCATCGTGGAACATCGCGAGTGTAAGCTAATTGCCATTAATAGTATGCCCGACCATGTACATGTATTGATTGGCTATAATCCAAAATTCGCACTTTCGGATATTGTGCGCGACATTAAATCTGCTTCGTCCAAAATGATGAACGAGGGCGGATGGGTGCGCGGGAAGTTTGAATGGCAGGATGGTTTTGGCGCCTTCTCTTACTCCAGATCTCAATTGAATGTGATTATTCGCTATATCGAAAATCAGGAGCAGCATCATACGGTCAAGAATTTCGTCGAAGAATATATCGAGATTCTCGAAGCATTCGGGATAGAATATGACCGACGGTATATCTTCGGCTGGAAAAAGGAAGAATAGGTCGCTCCTACCGGAGCTTGAATTAAAAATAAACGAATGGAGTGCTACAAATGGGCCGCGGCTACGCCGCTGTCGGGAACATCACAGAGCGGGTATTTGCCGAGTCGGAGGCCGCCGAAGTGGAGATTCTGGACGAAGCCGCGACGATTCGGATCGCCCGGGCTGCCTAATGTTTTCGGTCGTTGCAAACATCCATAAATAGCAGGATTCTTTCAGGCTTAGGGTTGTTTTGACTCATCCGTTTTAAAAAGGAAAATTCCTGACTTCAGGCTGTGCTGTCTCAAAATGGGCGCGGCAATACGGAACATTCCGTATCGTTGGAGCCAGGAATTCATCTTCTGAGCAAAACGACCACTATGGCGAAATTGAAAAAAAAGACTGCAACCTCGAAAGCATCGGCACGGCCAAAGGCTACTGCTAAGAAGGCTACAGCTAAATCGAAGCCTTCGAAATCGAAAGCGAAGCCAGCCCCGGCAAAAAAGAGTTTGAAATCCTCCGCGCGGAAACCGGTAAAGGCCGCATCCGTAAAACGAGCGGCTCCGAAAAAAACAACGAAACCGGCAGCGAGAAAAGCGGTAACGCGGAAACCAGCTTCCGTTAAAACAGCGGCGCGGCCCGCGCCACGCCCCTCCGCGACGGTTCGTAAAAAAATATCGAGCGGAAAGAGCTCAACATCCCGAACGGGTTCGAAAATTGCCATAGGAGTAGTCGCGGCCGGAGCCGGAGCAGCCGGAATGGCTGCGATTTCGGCAGCTTCGCGGAAACGAAGCAGTAAAAATCAAGCGCGTTCATTCGCGCCGGTTAAAAATTTTAATATGCAGACTAACGGTAAAAATAATCTGAAAAAAGAAGTCGGTCCGGGTGGGGGCATTGTACTGCCAGCCACGAAGACTGCGCCCGCCATGCGCCTGACCGCCAACGATGCGGAGATCCTTGCGACGGCCAAGGAGCGATACAGCACGCGCGATCTCGAACAATTTCGTAAGCTATTGATCGATCAGCGGCAGGAAGCCAAAGAGGAATTCGATATTCTCAGCCAGAATATCATGGATACCTCCGGCGAGTTCGAAGCCGATAACCAGACCTACTCGCTGCATACAGCCGAGCAAGGTTCGGACGCGATCGAGCGCGAGAAGACGTTCCTGCACGCCCAGCGCACCAGCGATTATATTAAAAAGCTCGACGAAGCGCTCGAACGTATCGACCGTGGCACCTATGGTATTTGCGTGATATGCGGCGGCCTAATTGAAAAGGGGCGTTTGCAAGCGGTGCCCATTACCCAAAAGCACGTCGATTGTAAAAATAAGACGAATGCCAAACGGATCGTATCTGGCCAAAGCGGCAGCGATGTCGAGGATGCGATTACGAACGCAGATTAAATAATTAAGAATTAAGAATGAAAAATGAAAACTTGAATTTACGAAAGATTTGATAGGAGAATTCTTCATTCTTCATTCTTAACTCTTAATTATCCCCCCCCGTGGCTGTTCTCTGGATTACTTTCTTCGTTATTATTTTTGACCAGCTTACCAAGCTGCTTGTCAAAGGTTCGCCGTGGAGCTTTCTTCCGTTCCAGGGAATGCAATATGGCAGCTCGTTCAAGTTCATCGACGATGTTATCCGCATTACCTATATCGAAAATCCGGGTATCGCATTTGGTATTAATATTCCCGGGTTTAAAGTCGTCTTCGCCGTTTTTTCGATTGTTGCGTCGATCGCCATTCTCTATTACCTGAAGCGCAATCTTTACCGCCTGAAAGTCGGCGAGCGCATTGCGCTTGCGCTTATTCTGGGCGGAGCGGTCGGTAACCTGATCGACCGGGTATTTTACGGTGTGATCTTTCACCAGCAGCCGCTTTTCTATGGCCGCGTTGTCGATTTCATCGACTTTGGATTTCACCGGAATATGTTTCCGGTCTTCAATGTAGCCGATTCCTCCGTTACTATCGGCGTCTCACTGCTCATCCTGATTATGCTGCGCCACAAGCCGGCGCAACCGGCTGCGACGGCATCGGAAGAGTCTACCTATAATCCGGTGGAAACAAGTCCAATCGATCAAGGGTCGGTCGGACAAAATCAATCTGTCCAATCACTGCCATCGGACCTATAACGTAATGCCATCGCCCGATGAATTATCGGATGATTCGGAACTCGCTGAGTTAACCGAAGCGGACCAGCCGAATCAGCGTATCATCGAGATCGCTATACCGAAAGGCGAACGGCCAGAGCGTGCCGATCAATACCTGGCGCGATCGATCGCGCATAGTTCTCGCACGAAAGTCCAGGAAGCGATCGTGGCCGGGGCCGTGCAGGTAAACGGTAAAGTGCTCGACCGGCCATCGTATAAAATACGCGGCGGCGATGTATTCCGTATCACGGTGCCGGGCTCGCGCCGTATGCGCGCCGAAGCCGAGAATATTCCGCTCGACATTGTTTTTGAAGACGAAGCGCTCCTCGTATTGAATAAACCGGCCGGAATGGTAGTGCATCCGGCACATGGTCATTCGAGCGGAACGCTCGTCAACGCGCTCTTGCACCATATCGAAGAATTCCGATCGCAATTCCCCGGAGCAGAGGGTGGTTCCGACCGGCCCGGTATCGTCCACCGGCTCGATAAAGATACGTCGGGCTTGATGGTCGTGGCAAAAACAGAGGAAGCGCACCGCAATCTCGCGCGGCAATTTTTTCATCACACGGCGCACCGCACCTACAATTCGATCGTGTGGGGAAACCTGAAGCAACGGTTTGGCCGCATCGAAACGCTACTTGGCCGTCATCCCAAAGACCGCAAGAAAATTGCGGTATTGGCCCCCCCTTCTTACGAAGGAGAGGGGAAGGGGGTGGTTGCACCTGGCAAGCTTGCGATTACCGATTATGTTGTCCTCGAAGAATTCCTCGGCTTCTCGTTCGTCGAGCTTCGTTTGCAGACTGGCCGCACGCACCAGATCCGCGTGCATTTGCAGCATATCGGCCATCCCGTCTTTGGCGATGCAGTCTATGGGGGCCGCGCGATGAACGTGGTGCGGCACGATGTCCCGCACTTCAAGCAGTGGGTGGAAAATATGCTTTCAACGATTGCTCGGCAAGCGCTTCATGCACGCGCGCTCCGGCTGCATCATCCCACGACGAACGAATTGATGGAATGGTCCGTCCCGCTGCCGGAAGATATGCAAAGTGTGTTGCTCGCAATGAGCAACAGGACCATGCAATTAATGGGGGAGTAGTGATTTAAGAGAAAGAGGGTAGTAACGTGCTAATCCCATCGGTCGCGTCCGCCGGTGACACTAAAGCGTCCTGCTCCGAGAAAGAAGAGCGCGAAGGCGACGAAAAAAATGAGTGCTTCAAGTTCGATACTCCATCCACCGGCCGGCCCGGTCGTTAAAATTTTATCGCGTAATACCAGCACGACTGCCATGAACATATCGATCACGATCGTGAGCGCAGCGAGGCGCGTCCAGATTCCGAGAACGATCAGAATGGGAGCAACCACTTCAGCAATATAAAGACCGTACGCCAATAATCCAGGCAGGCCTAAATTGCCGAGCGGACCCTTGACCCACTCGACGCCGTTCTCGATCTTCGCATAGCCATGAAAGAGCAGAATTCCGCCGAGCGCAATGCGAAGAATCAGTTTGCCGGTATCGTCCGACACATTGCCGGAATTGCTGACCGTTGTGGTTTCGATGGTCGAGGCCATAGTCGTATTGTATTAAAATGCTTCGTTGATCGATAGATAGAGTTCATGCGAGTCGCTGGCAAGGCCGTAATCGAGCCGCACGCCGATGCGCTGCCGAGTGATGACCAAAAATCGAATCCCCGCGCCATACGTATAATGGAGACCGTTCAACGCAAAGCCGCCGAATGTATGCGCGACCTCACCGGCATCGCCAAATACATCGAGCCCGAACCGCCACCAAACGGGTAGCCGGTATTCCGCTTGGACGACTGCCATATTCCGATCGCGAAAGCGCCCCTGATAATACCCGCGCATATTGTATTCCCCACCCAATTGCGACATCGTGTAAAACGGCACATTGCCCGCGGCCAGCGTCAGCAGCGCTTGCAGCGCGAGGATTTGATTGTCGGTCACCGGGATAAATTTCCGGGCGTCCAAATCCCATTGGCTGTAATGAAAATCGCTGCCTGTCGCCTTAGTATAAAACATAGCGTCGAAGGCGACATACTCGCCGCGATGGGTCGCATAGACATTATCGCGTGTGTCGTAATTACCTGCAACGCCGATCCCGGAGGAAAGCCCACCTTCAGAGCCCGGGACGATTCCGTTTTGAGTAAACGTGCCAGAATCCGAAGAAAGAATTTGATCGTCTCGGACGACGCCCTGTAGTCCAATGTTCAGTCCTTCGCCGGTCGGAGTCCGCTCCAAATTCCGAGTCACCTCCAGCACTGCGCCTCGCCAGAGTGGGGTATAGAGGCCGATCGGATCCGGTCCGTTATGGTCGCCGATACCGTAAAACTCGAACGGAATACGTTTGTAATCGAATTCACCTTTTGCGTAATAATTATCGTGAGGTGAGTAAAGATCGTAGTGAATGCCGAGCGAGAACTGCTTTTTCTGGGTATAGGAAACTCCGCCATTAATATCCGAAGGCCGCGTCGCGCCGCTCTCGCTTTGTGGTACAAGATCGAAATAGTACAGCGCGACCAGTCCGCCGACCCAGCCCGTCTCCGGAGCGTATTTTACATAGGGCGCTCCGATAATTCCATGTTGCCGGCCATGCCGAGCCGAGCTATCGGCCTGAGCCGTCGAATTAGCTTGAGCCGTCGAATTAGCTTGAGCCGACGAGTCGGTCTGGGCATGGAGCGAGGCCGCCATACCGATTATTATTGCGATTACAAAAGGTGAATGCTTCAGAATACGAATCATCGGAGAATGTTAAATCAAAGTGCAATGGGGCCACTGCCGAGAAAAAGAAGCGCAAGCCCCTGGCATAATAACGCAAACTCGAACTCCCAGCCGATGCCTTCCGGCGATGAGAATTTTGCCCCTTTCCGGGCCAGTACAATCGCCAACAGCATGTCGATGGCAAGCAGCAGGCCGATTGGCCGCACGAGCAGGCCCAAGACCAGCAGCACGGAGCCAAGCGTTTCGAGCAATGCCACTGCCCAGGCTGCCGCAAGCGGCGCCGGGACCTTCATTTGCTGCAAGTATCCGCTAAATCCGACTGGCCCTTTCATCGCACTCTTTGGGTTAAGCTTCGGCCAGCCGTGCGACCAAAAGATCGCTGCAAGTTCGAACCGAAGGATCAGCAGTCCAATGCTCCCCGCGCCTGCGCCTGTCTCAACCATATTGTTATTCCTTTCATGATAGGCCCGGTAAAGATACCAAGCCCATGCCTACGCGAAAGGAATTGTGCAAACAAATTCGCCGGTCCAGTGAAGCTCATGAGCACAACTCTCATTTTTTTAAGAAGATATAATATCATTTCCAACATATTTCAACAATTGGTAATGACTCCATTTAAATTTCTCACCTCCCGCAGCAGCGGGGAGGGGCCGGGGGAGGGTATTCAGGAAAGAGTATTGCTATGGTTTTTTCCCTCCCCTAACCCCTCCCGCTGCTGCGGGAGGGGAATAAATTTTTAAAGGAATAATTTTTTAATTGACCACTACTCCAAAATGATCGAGGGCACGCGGGTATGCAAATGCTGGTTGAAAGAGATAAATCCATCAGTCGCATGGCGTTTCTATCGCCCAGGCAGTCCACATTACCTTATACGTATTTTTTGGAAGAAGCCGAGCGCCGCGTGCTTCGTGGCGAAGCTCGGACCTTTATCTATCTCGTTCCAAACCGTGTAGCCGAGCGGCGGATCGAGCGGCAGCTTGTCGAGGCGGCGGGTGGCCGCGCGATCGAGCGGCCGAACCTCCTCACGCTGGCCGATATTGCCGGTGCGCTGTTTGCCGCCGCATTTCCACATCTCCGGCTGCTTTCGGACGCGCAAAGTGCCGTGCTGGTCGAGCAGTCGATTCGCGCATTGATCCGCGAGGACCGCTTGCGGTATTTCGAGCGCGCCCGTGAGGACCATGCCGAGAGCGCGCTCGAGGTTGCTGCATTTCCGATCCCGCGTGGGACCTTCGAGTTAGTCGTCAACACGATACGCCGGATGAAACAAAGCGGCGTTCGCCCGCAAGATATTCGCGCCGATCTTGAACAGACTCAGCGTATGAGCGGCGAGACGACCGAAGTCCGCCGCGCCGCCGATATTCATCTTATCTATAGTGCGTATGAGTCGGCGCTCGAAGGGAGATTTATCGATTCGTACGGGCAATTTCTTCTGCTCAATGAGCGCTATCGCGGTGAGGGTAACGATGCGATCTTGCACGATTTTCGAGCAGCATATCCGGATGTAACCGATATATTTATCGAAGGTTTTTCGCATATCGAATTACCGGCGATCGAGTTGCTTGGCTCGCTCGCTCGGATGGAACACCTTCGCGTGGTAACACAGTTGAATGCCGTGGAAGATAACCCCGATCTCTTTGGCAGCGTGTTGGAGCTTCGGGACAGGCTTTTGGAGAAAGGCTTTGAATTGCTTCATTCGTTTGAGATCAACTCAACCGAACGAATAGAAGAAAAAAATGCCGGACTGAACGCGCATCTTTCCCACAATCTTTTCTCGCAGTCATCGGTAGAAAAAGTGGCTGCTCCCAATGTCCATCTTCACGAAGCGCCGAATGTTTCGGAAGAGGTCGAAGAAATCGCGCGGAGGATCAAGCTCATCTTCGAGCAGGATATAGAAATTCGCAGCGATCTATCTCGTATCGTGGTTGCGACGCCCTCTGCGGAAGTCTACACTTCGCTCGTGCAGGAGGTGTTTCGACGGCACGAAATCCCCGTGCAATTTGGCGACCGGTATCATCTCGACCGCTCGCCGCTCATGATGGGACTGATCGCGTTCTTCGACATCGCGCGCTTTGGCCTCAGGCGTCGCGAAGTGGTACGTGCGCTTGCAAGCCCCTATTTTCGGTTTCAATTTGACGGTGTTGCGCTCGATGATAAAAATTTACTCGATGTGATCGCCCTCTATAAACCGAGTGGCACGGTTAAGTCCTGGAACAAGACACTCTCCGGAAATCTTGCGCGTATCCGGTCCGAGCAGGAAAAAGCTGAGGACCAGGCCGAATACGATCGGCTCGGAAGCGATGCTCGGCGTATCACGCGCGCGCTCTCCGATCTGGAGAGTCTCGAAAAAATACTCGCGCCATTCGACGGCCTGCTCCGTCCCTCGGAATTTTGCCGGCATGTTCGCGCGCTATTACAATCACTGGAAGCACGGACGCAACTGTTGGCATCGTCGGAGCATACTATATCCGCAGGGACGCTCGAACTCGATACGCGTGGTTACCGCGCGCTCGTCCGGCTGATCGAAGATTTAGAATCGCTCTTCGTGCTGATGGGCATCGAGCAGGAAGAGCGGCCGATCGAATTTTATATCGAGCGCATAAAAGCAGCCGCCATCTGGACGCGATATAATCCGGCGGCGCATAGTGGCTGCGTGCTGGTTACTTCACTCGAACAATCGATCGGCGAAACGCCGGAATATCTATTCATTGCAGGTCTTGTCGAGGGAGCGCTCCCATCGGTCTATCAGCCGCAGGTATTTCTGATGGCTTCGATGCAGCGCGGCGAGCGCAAGCAGTTGCTCGAGGAGCGCATTTTGTTTTATAATGGCATTACAAATTTCCGGCGCGGGTTATTTCTGAGCTGCCCGAAGCACACGTCGAGCGGCGCGGAAATCTCGCGTTCCGTTTTCCTCGATGAGTTGAAAGAAGTTATATCGATCGAAGAATCTCCGGCAACGCGCGGTATCTTTTCCTATAACGATCTCTATCTGACGAGCGCGCAACTGCGCGCGCAATCTCCGCAACAGGTCGAGGAATTGCTCTCCGATCCCGTGAGCGTACCGGCAACCGCATTCTATACTCGTACGCTGCGCGAGTACGTACCTCGCGCGATAGCAGCGCAACAGGCGAGAACAGCCGAAAGCGATTCGATCTATCGTGGCTTGGTAGACCCCGCATTACTCACCGACGCAGAGCGCGAGGCATTGGAATACAACCGCAGCCGGATTTGGTCGGTCACGCAACTCGAACTCTATGCCTCGTGCGCGTTTAAGTTTTTTGCAAAGCAAGTACTTTCGCTCGGTGAGTCGCAGGAGCGCGAAGATGGACTGGACGCGCGCGATCGTGGATCGGTCGTCCACGAAGTGCTGCGCGAATTCCTGACCGCTCGCCGCGAGCGCAAAGCACCGGCCTTACAGGAATTATCCGAAGACCAGCTTCCGGAAGCCTATCGGGAAATCCATACTATTGCGGAACGGCAGTTTGCTGAAATAGGGAACGAGCATCCGTTCTGGCGGCTCGACGCCGAGCGGTTGCTTTCCGAGCAGCGTGCAGGCCGCCCGGGCGAGCGTACCGGCGTGCTCTGGAAATTTATCGAGCACGAGCGGTCGCTCGAGCCGTATGAGCCGAGACCAAAATTCTTCGAGGTCAGTTTTGGCGCGGAGGGCACGCAGACCGGCAAACGCTCCGAGCGCGACGCCGAGTTATCGCGGGACGCGCCGGTCTCCTTCGGCGGCATTAGCCTGCGCGGGAAGATCGACCGCATCGATGTCGGAGGCGGCGCATTTACTCTCGTGGACTATAAGTCGGGAAAAAATACGAGCAGCTTTGCCGATATAAACCGCGGGCTTGCGCTGCAACTGCCGCTCTATCTGCGCGCCGCCGAAGATTTGCTGCGCAGCCATGTTCCCGAACTCAAAGGTGTGGCCGCGCTCTATCATAAAGTGCTCGATCCGAAATCGGACCGCAAACTGGGACTCGCGCTAAAAGAATACATGGGTGCATCGTTCGAAAAACTGAGTGGCTATGCGGGACTTCTCAAATCGGAGAAAGAACTCGAAGCGCTCATTGAAGCGACGATCGAAAAAGCGAAAGGATATGTCGATGGTGTCGCAGCCGGAGCATTTCCATTGACTTCACGCGACCTCGTGAAAAAACAATGTCCCACATGCCCGTATCGGAGCCTCTGCCGAGTCCGGGAAGCGCAGGACCTGGACTTGCTCCGATGAAAAGCCACGGTCGGAATTTTCTCGCTGAGCCCATGTTAATGCCACACTGCGTTTGCATTGCCACCGATTGGACCCTTTAATGTCGAAGTCAAAATCCGAGAAGATACCCAGCATGGCGATTGAGCAGCCGATTCGGACGGATTTTAGCTTGAATCCCGAACCTTCGGAACATCGCTCCGCGTTATTTTCCGTCGAGTCGAACGTGAATATTCTCGCGTTCGAACAATTTAGTGGTCCGTTTTCCACGCTGCTCGATGAGCTGGGGATGGCTGTTATACTTTCGGACAACAGCGGTAAAATATTGCGGGCAAATAAATCGGCTGTTCGCATACTGGGCATTCCCGAAGAGGTACTCACCAGTTTGAAACACGACGACCCGATTTGGCAGGCGATCCTCGAAGATGGCACCGCCGTTCCAGTCTCCGATCTGCCAGGTGTTCGGGCGCTTCGCGAAGGCCGCGCAATTGCCGGACTCGAATTTGGTATCGTGCGTCCCGATGGTAAATTAACATGGATTCTCGAAAGCGCGGCGCCTTTGCGCAACGAACAGGGGGCGATCACCGGCGTTATTGTGACGTTTCCAGAAGTGACGTCCACCGTAAAGCAGCGACAGGCGCTCAAAGATCTCAGCGATAAATTTCAGCGGGAGCGCGACCGCGCGAACGAAGCGAACCGGCTGAAGT
>DASZLH010000145.1:0-7072 GCA_035552495.1 Kapaibacterium sp. (SeqCode)
CCAGTAAATATGACGGCCAAATTCTAATTTAACTTCGAACTCGGGCGTGCCCATACTCCATCCTGCAATCGAACGAAGAATATTGCGCTCGAACAGGAAAAATCGAAGCAGCCGCTTTTGGTTTTCTTCTACGGTAAAATCACCTCCAAGGCGGCGTAAGTCCTTGGGAAAATTATACTTCGAAAGCGGCACTCCTTTGCCGTGTAATTCCGGAGAATTCGACCAAGTTTTCTCCGAGGGATTGTCAATTTTTGGGGCGTGACCGTTCGTTTTCATAGCATGCTCCGAGCCGTAGGGTTGTACGTGGGAGAACTTGCTTCGTTGGCAATATATTCCCGAACTGTACGAAGTGAACAGTCTCCTTTCTTATCTAATATCGACCGGCTGATTGGGCAGCTTCGAAGCGGCAACAGCAAGCTCATCGCAGCGTTCGTTTTCGAGGTTGCCGGCATGACCGCGAGTCCAGACCAGATTGACGTTATGTTCCTGTAGCAACGGCAGCAATCGCTGCCAAAGATCGATATTGAGCACCGGCTTTTTGTCTGCTTTTTTCCAACCGGTACGCTGCCATTTTGCGAGCCAGCCTTCGGAAAGTGCCTTCACAATGTATTGCGAATCGGAGTAGAGCGTTACATTGCACGGGCGCTTCAATGCTTCGAGTGCCGAAATTACGCCCATAAGCTCCATCCGATTATTGGTAGTATTGCGGAAGCCCTGCGATAGCTCCCGCCTCCTGCCCGCGCTATCGAGTAGCACGGCGCCGTAGCCTCCCGGTCCCGGATTTCCCGAGCAGGCTCCGTCAGTGTATATTGTAACTTCGTGTAAACGCTCGGACATTATTATTATTTTATAGAATCTATAAAATGTATAGATTCTATCTCAATGTTGGCGCGAGTTCAGACCAACGGCCGCGAAAGTGTAATTTGGGTAATCTCCGGCGGGCAGTTGATGCGAATCGGAACGCCGACGACCCCAATACCACGCGATACATACATCTGCGTTTTGGAATTCGATTCCCGTGGAAGATAGATTCCATCGACATATTCGGATGCGAGCGAACTGAATGTCATAACCGTGCGGCCAATGCGCCCCAGGACGATTTGCCCGCCGTGCGTATGCCCGGAAAGCATGAGGGCTACGTTCGTTTTCGCATAGTCTTCGAAGTAATATGGTTTATGGCATAGTAGTATAGAGGCGGCGTTTTCCGGCACGCCACGATAAGCTTCTTCAATATGTGGCGCGTGTTTTCCCTCGACAAAATGCTTTATGGATTTTGAGTCATCATCATCGACACCGATGAAGTACAATGATTCGCCTCCGATGGTAATTTTTGCGTTTTCGTTGCGCAGCAATTTAAAATTAATATCTTCGACGGCTTTGCTGACGATATCGACGCCCGCGTAATAATCGTGATTGCCGGTGCAGGCATAGACTCCGTATGGAGCCTGAAGTTCAGACATGGCTTCGACGAAGGGGCCTACTTCGTTGTGATGCGAAGTAACAAAATCGCCGGGCATGACAATAATGTCGCTCTTGAGCCCATTAACGAGTTCGACCACATGTTTGAGTTCATCCAAATCCATAAAGGGACTCGAATGAATGTCGCTTAGGAAGGTGACCGTTTTGCCATGAAAGGATTGGGGAAGATTCGGAATTTCAAAGGTGCGATGTGTAATTTCAATATCGTTGCGGGCCATGATGCCGCGCGTGCAGCTTGCAAGCGCGAGCCCGCTGAGACCCAGCACACCCGTTTGGACGAACGCTCGTCGAGTTAAGCCGCGACGTGATGTTTCCTCCATAATTTGCAGTGTTTCCACCGGCAATTCTGTACTTTCGATCAATTCTTCCTTAGCATTCATTACAAATTCTTTCCAAAATCCTAATAAAAATTTACGTTCGATCGGGGGCGACTTCCAGTTCTGGCTGGAATTCCTCTTCATTTTCATCGATCACATTGCCTTTTCCGAACGCTCTTCGAATGGGCTCGGCGAGCAAGGGTATTGCGAGCCAATGGCGTCGCCGCCAGAGGGAGAACGGCACCAGTACGATCACCCACATGAGCATCACCGCTTGCCAGACGGAGAATGGGTACAGCACTACGCGCGAAATGGTCGTCAGTTCGGCATTAATACGGCTACGAAAGAATAAAAAGAGAAAAGGTGAATCCATTGCTATGAAGAATACGCGGGCAATCGGGATGATCCGTTGCGAGGTTTTCAGGTAATCGCGCTGGATCAGCCGTTTGAGATTCTTATATACATATCGGTGCAATGCTACCGAAACGAGCAAGACGAAGAAAAAAGCGATCAGTTGAGCGGCTTTCGATGGCATTCCTAAGACCTTTAATAACCGTAAGGATGATATTGAAAACCCATTCTGTCCCTGCTCTGTTCGCATTGCGGCATGAAAATAAGATAAGCCATGTTCGGCTCCGGCACCGAGGATGAATATTTTTGTAGCCTCAGAATAATTACGATCGTCTAAAAAATGGCGGAAACGCATCACGATTCAGTTCGAAACGACCCGCGTCCATTTTATCGCCGGACCTGGTTTCTGGCCACGGTCATCACCGTTGCCTCCATTATTGTCCTCTTCGAGCTTTTTGATAATGTTTTAATGCCGCTCTACGTCAAGCGCGGATCGAAGGCGACGGTGCCACATGTGGTGGGGATGAAAACAAACGATGCGGTCAAGGCGCTCTCCGATGCCGGTTACGAGCCGGTGCAGTATGAGGTCCGCTTCGATGAAAAGGCACTGGAAGGCACTATCATCCGTCAAACCCCTGAATCCGGTGAGGAGACAAAGCCAGGCAGGAAGGTATATCTGATTATCTCCGGTGGAAAAGAAATGGCCGTTGTTCCTGACCTTCGCGGCAAATCCTTGCGGGATGCGAAAATGCTGCTGCTAAAATCGAATATGTCAATTGGCAATGTTAGTTACGCCTATAATGACAGCGCAGCCAATGGTACCGTATTTCAACAAAATCCGCCTGCAGGCACGAAAACTTCGACAAGCACGCAAGTCGCTGCAGTTGTTTCGGAAGGCCCGCTGGTCGGCCGTGTTCCGGCGCCCGATCTTTCAAAATTGACGCTTGCGGAGGCCATCGAAAAGCTCAAAAGCGTGAAACTCGAACTCGGCAAGGTGACCTACCAGAACGGCATTCCGGAAAACGTCGTGCTAGATCAATATCCTCCTCCAGGGGATTTACTGAACGAAGGAGCCACGGTCGATCTCTTTGTTGCAAGGGGAGGTTATCAGGTTCCTCCCACAAGCACGCCGTAGTGTATGGGCGTAACTTACCGGAAAAAGAGCGTATTATAAAATGCGTCCTTAAAAGGATGAAAGGCGCGAATCTGGCTCGATACGTGTTTGCCATGATCCAAGCATCGCCGGTGATACTTTCTTATTCGTCATTCTTCATTTTTAATTCGTAATTATTCGTGGCCTGGAATCCACAAGATCAGTCTCGGCGGCCGCAGATGGGGGGATTTTCGTTCTTTCCTCCGGGCATCAAGTTTTTGCTTATTAGCAACGGGGCAATCTTCCTCGCGGAGTTGCTATTTGGGAGTTTCTATCTTCCGGGACATGAACGGTTGAATGACTTTATTGTCCAGTATTTTTCACTATGGCCTATTGGGTCTGGCAATTTTTATCCATGGCAGCTTATCAGCTACATGTTCCTGCATGAGGGCTTCACGCATATCCTCTTCAATATGTTTGCGCTCTGGATGTTTGGGGTGGAAGTCGAAAATACCTGGGGTACGAAGAAATTTCTTATCTATTATTTAATTTGCGGGCTCGGCGGCGCTGCAGCGCATCTGGTTTTATCCAGTGTATTCGGCGCGGAAAATGGCCCGTTGCTCGGAGCATCCGGCGCCATTTTCGGAGTATTGGTCGCATTCGGTCTAATGTTTCCGGACCGTTCGGTCTATTTCTTCCCACTATTTTTCATACCCGTTAAAGCGAAGTATTTCGTGGGACTGTATATCGCGCTTGAAGTCTATGCGATCACCAGCGCGAACGATAACGTCAGCCATCTTGCGCACCTTGGCGGAGCGCTCACGGGCATTATATATCTTCTGATTTCGACAGGTGGAAAAATCCTTGCAATGAAGCGAAAGCCGGGCTGGGATGGTTCGGGTGGAAATGGCGCGCAACGTCCCGTGTGGCGAGGGCCGCAGCAGCAGCCTGGGTTTTTCGGAGGACGCGGACGCAGTTCCGGAAAGGGAGCCGTCGATGCCGAGTACCGCGATATCAATGATACAGGCACTCCAATCAATGAATCACATACCGACGTTCAGAAAGGCCGCGTGATTACGCAGGAAGAGATCGACCGTATTCTCGATAAGATCGCCGCAACCGGTTACCAGAACCTGACTTCAGACGAGCGCGATGTTTTATTCGAGGCTTCCAGAAGAATGGAAGAAAAACGATAAATATCATTGCTATTTCCAAACGACATTCTTTTTGAAGTAGATACTCCCGATTGGATTTCATGTTCGGACCACGAAGGATTATTGGCAGATTATAACGGAAACGAAGCACGAAAATATGAAAGGCAAGATTGACGATGTTAAAGCTACATTGCAAATGCCAGAGCGGATTGTGCTTAGTATTACGGACCGTTCCGTTTTCCTGTTTTACCGTCAAATATCTCAGAATCGGTGGATTTGCGCTATTGCAAAAAAAACTCAATGGAACAGGTTTCCTCCTTACGGCGTATGTAACTGATTCGATCAAGAAAGGCGAGTTAGTATGGCAGCAATAAAAG
The DNA here is from genome assembly GCA_035552495.1 of Kapaibacterium sp. (SeqCode). Taxonomy (GTDB): domain Bacteria; phylum Bacteroidota; class Ignavibacteria; order Palsa-1295; family Palsa-1295; genus PALSA-1295. The sequence goes on from DASZLH010000145.1 coordinate 4,772, forward strand.
TCTATTATGATCAAACCGGACATACACTGACAGTGTGGTTCGGCGATCCTTCGAAAGAGGCAATAGCACAGGACATCGGTGACGACATGGTCGTCATGAAGTCCGAAGGGGGGGATGTGCTCGGGTTTGAAAAATTAAATGTGAATCTTCTCGGCTCGGAAAAAATCGCTTTTGAATTCGAGCGAACTTCTTCAGATTTGGCAACGATATAAAATGCTCACGGAATTGGAACTTCCCGTTTTTTCGAACGGCCACTCGACCACGCAGCATCCGCGCCGCAAATCGCGCCGCGTGATGGTCGGCAATATCCCCGTCGGCGATGGCGCGCCGATCTCGGTGCAGTCAATGACGAAAACGAAGACGGGCGACGTCGATGCGACCGTCGCGCAGATCGCGCGCCTGGAAGAAGCCGGCTGCGACATCGTTCGCGTAACGGTCAATGATTGGGAAGCAGCCGAGGGCATTGGGGAAATCGTAAAGCAATCGAATATCCCCGTTGTCGCCGATATTCATTTCAATCACGTCTTTGCGCTAAAAGCGATCGAAGGAAATGTCGCGAAAGTGCGGCTCAATCCCGGCAATATCGGATCGATTCAACGCATCCATGAAGTGTTAGGACGGGCGAAGGAAAAACGCATTCCGATTCGCATCGGTGTTAATTCCGGTTCGCTCGAAAAAGATATTCTCGATAAACACGGTTACCCGACCGCCGAAGCGCTCTTCGAATCGGCGATGCGCCACGTCCAGATTTGTGAAGACTTCGATTTTCAGGATGTGATCATTAGCGTCAAATCGACCGACGTACGCCTCATGATCGATGCGTATCGCCTCGTTGCAGAACGGACAGATTTCCCGCTGCATCTCGGTGTGACCGAAGCCGGGACAACCCGCGTTGGCTCGATCAAATCCTCCGTTGGCATCGGCACGCTGCTCGCCGAGGGTATTGGCGACACCATTCGCGTTTCGCTTACGGACGAACCGGAAAAAGAAATTGAAGTCGGCAAAGAAATTCTTCGCACGCTGGGACTCACGTCACGCAATGTCGAGATCATCGCCTGCCCGACCTGCGGACGACTCGAAATCGATTTATTCAAAGTAACGCGCGAATTGGAAGAAGCCGTTGCTCATATCAAAAAGCCTGTGAAAGTCGCTCTGCTCGGCTGTGTGGTGAATGGTCCTGGCGAAGCATCCGAAGCGGATATTGGTATCGCGGCCGGTAAGGGAGTCGGTCTCCTCTATCGCAAGGGCGTGCTCGTTCGCCGCATTCGCGAGGACGAGATCGTAGCGACGCTGATCGAAGAGGTGACGAACTTCGCGGGATGATCGAGATTCGAGAAGAGCCTCCCACAGCGGAGATTATCTCGAAATACTGCGCCATCCCAATGGCCTTTCGAGTTGAATCCCAATTCATTCCTCACCCTCGAGCAGAAAGCAAGTGGGATTTGGAGGAAAAGCCTAACTTCCAACCATATATCAAAGATTATGACAACGACGAAAGCCCACACGAATGGCCGCATCGTTTCAACTTATCTAAATGGGTCGTCCTTTCTGCTTATGAAGGTGATAGACGTATTGGCGGGGCAATACTCGCATTTGACACTCCCGGAATCGACATGCTCGAAGGAAGGACTGACCTTGCCGTGATTTGGGACATCCGCGTTCATCCGGACTTCCGCTCTAAAGGGATTGGCTCTCAACTCTTTGAGGAAGCAATTAAATGGGCAATCGCTCACGGATGTAGCGAGATCAAGATTGAAACGCAAAACATCAATGTGTCAGCATGTAAGTTTTATGCTCGAATGGGCTGCGAGCTTCGCATTGTTCGTCCTGGTGCATATTCCACGCTGCCTGATGAGATCCAGTTCTTGTGGTATAAAGAACTCTAATGGATTTGGAAGCGTATAACCAGCATGTATAATCTTCTCGCCATAACCAAATCCCATCCCCTCGCTACCATTACGATGACACGCGAGGAGAAGCGTAATGCGCTCTCGCCGGAGCTTCTTCGCGAGTTATCCGATGCATTCGAAGAGTTGAAGAGCGATGATGACGTCCGCGTGGTAATTCTGAAAGGCCAGGGTAATACATTTAGCGCGGGGGCCGACCTTGCCTACATCCAAAAGCTCGCAAGCTTCGGACCGGAGGAAAATCTTGCCGATTCACGTGCGCTCCGCGATCTGCTCTGGAAAATTTACACGTACCCCAAATTTACGATCGCACAAGTACATGGTGCAGCGCTTGCAGGCGGCTGCGGGCTGGCAACGGTCTGCGACGTAATTTTCGCTGCCGATGATTCTCAAT
>DASZLH010000146.1:0-8274 GCA_035552495.1 Kapaibacterium sp. (SeqCode)
CGCGATTGAACCGATCGAGCTCCGCCACAAATTTATTTGCGATATACGCAGACATGAGTCTCGTCGAGTCAATCTCAGATTTACTGGGAAGGCGCGGCGTTGGAAGATTGACCGTCAAAGTGAATTCTCCGGTGCGCAGCGCCTCGCTTTGAATCGATCCCTGTAACATTTTGGGATAGTTGGCGCGAGTGGTGTCATAAGTACCGAGAAACCGCACGATACGTGGGTCTTGTGCAACTTCTTCGGCGACACTGCGCGATTCCACAATGGTTTTGAATAAATCAAGCGTCGGATTATCGGACGCTCCGCCTTTTAGAAGATCGAGTGCGGCGGAATTACCCAATAAGGAGGAGATCATTCCTCCCACGCCCTGACGCTCCGGAGGAAGGACGGTGGCGGTCGATTCGTACGTTTGAGGCAGGACGAATGTCCATAAAAAAAACAAAAGCCCCGCGCCGAAAACCCAGCCAAGCAACGCGGTCCGGCTGCGCGCGAAGATCAGGAGCCAGTCGGGCTTAACTCGCTGCGTGGGTGAAGTAGTTAGTCCATTCGTCTGATGTGCCATACGTTAATCGTTCCTACTCTTTTCTAACTTATTATATCTGGGAGGTTCCAATGCTCAACGACTTCTTTCTAATATCTACGCTTTTTCCAAAACTCTACGGTTTCTTTATGAGCAAATAGAGTCCGGCAATGATCGTCAGGACCTGCGCCGTGATTGCAGTCGCAGTATTGAGATTTTTCCAAAAGTCCGATCGTTCCTGCGGGATAATAATCATATCGCCGGGTGAAATCTTATATCCGGGGTCGGATCGCGGGTCGATATACGAGCCGGTCTTCGGATTGACGACACGCAATCCCGATTTATCCGCAGTCGCGGAATATCCCCCGGCCTGCTCGACATAGTCCCGATACGAACCGCCTTCGATGTATGCTACATTTCCCTGATTGTTCACGCTGCCGGAGACGGTCACATATCCGAGCGCGCGTGGGATATAGATCGAATCTTCTTCTCGCAACAGGATATTCTGCGATTCATCGTTCTTCGTCATCAGCGATTGGAAGTCCACGACCATGACCGAGCGAAATAGCAATCGAGACCGCGCGGAATAATACGTAAGTTCCTGATCGGATAGCCCCTCCTTGCTCATTGTTGCAAATGTGTTTAGGCGCTGTAACTCCGGATCGCCCTCGATGCTACCGACTCCGTAACGGCGAATGAGGGCTGCTTCTTCGAGGGACCCCGTCGGTAGCACGCCGCCCGCTCGCATCAGAATATCTTTTAAACGCGTCGTACCTGGCTCGATGGCGTACGTTCCCGGAAAGAGTACTTCTCCCGCGACGCTGACCAATCGAGGAAGATGATACTGCGTTTTCGAACGAATAAATATTTCGTCGCCATCATGAAGCAAGGGATCGTCGCCGCGAGCAAAATTTACATACGTTCGCTGGGTATGAGCAGGATCGGCAGCAGAAAACCGTGCTAACTCGATGGAATCGGTGAGTGAGGATGGCAGAAGTCCCTTTGCAAGATGTATGATCGTCGATAACGAATCGCCATCGACAAACTCCATTTTGCCCTGCTTTACAACGCTTCCTCGAATGGTAACAAATCGCTCCGCAGTCGGCACCACAATAACATCTCCACTCTCGATGACCGGGTCCCCAGAGAGATCGCCAACGGAATAATATCGGAATAAGTCTGCTTTCGTCCGCATTCCGCCGCTTTGCGTTCTGACCTGAATATTTCTCAGAGACGAAGTAGAGGTTAGTCCTCCGGCCCGGTCAATCACTTCACTCACACGCTGCATGGCGGTGACCGTCTGAACGCCCGGAGTCAGCACCTCTCCGATGACATTGATCTTTACCGGCCGTAATTTCCGCAATACCAGCGAGGCATCCGGCGACTTATAATCTTTCGAAAGCAACTTGATCGCTTCCAGCTCCGCCTGACTCACCGTGAGTCCCGCAACCTGCACCTGACCGATCTTGGGAATAAGTAAGCGTCCTTCCGGCGTAACCGTCAGGTCCTGATCGAGCGCATGCATAGCATAGACGTTCAGGTAAAGCCCATCGCCCGGGCCGAGCACATACGTATTCGGATCGACCGGCTGCTCGAGTGCCTGAACGTCATTGACCGCCCCCACCGACCGGCGCTGCATCAATTTTTCGGTCAGGGTATCGGCAACTCCGATCCGATTCTGAAATAATTCGCTGGAAGTCAACTGCGCGGCTGCCGGGTGCGGCATCCAGACCAAAGAGAGAATAGCGAGAATGATATAATGAATTTTCCGCATTCGATGCGCAACTGAAAAGTACGCCTTAATAATCGGCAACTCGTTGTTTTTCAATGACTTACGGTTTTTAACAGAGATGTATTCTATGGGGTAGCAATTCCAAAAAAGGAGTTGCCGTTGCCCGAAATGAATGCGGTGCGACGTATTGGAAAACCCAGTGAACAAGGAAGTAATGGATGAGATTTCGCTCATTCATTCCATTGCGCCTTTTAAGGTACAGTTGCAGCGTTCAGTTCCGAATAATCGGTCAAAAACAAGGCAATTCGTCGTCCCTTTCTTTCTGCTTTGTATTTTGCAGGTTCTACAACGCATTATGACCCTCTTTTCTAAAATTCATCTCGACCAAATTCGGACGATCTCGATCGCGGACCGGCCCCGCAAAGTAAGCGAACACGATTTTGCGACGGTATTCGATTCGGCGCGCGATGGAGAGCTGAGCCGATTCGTCGACTCGCTTCCCCATGTCCTGAAGGCAGCCGATCTGCGCAATTTTTGCAACGACCTGGCGGAAATTCACCGTGGCGGTCATTCGATCGCGCTCATGTTTGGCGGGCATGTTATTAAAACGGGACTTTCGCCTATCATCATCGACCTTATGCGCCGAAATATCGTGACGTCTATTTCGATGAACTCCGCCGCCGCCATTCACGATAGCGAGAACGCTCTGTTCGGGCGCACCAGCGAAGATGTGGCCGCAAACTTGAAAGATGGCACGTTTGGAATGTCCAGAGAGACCGGAGAATTTATCAATGGGACGCTGGCAAAATATTTCGAGGACGATGAAGTCGGATACGGAGAAGCGCTCGGGCTCGAACTTTTGGAACGAGCGGCTCCATATCGAAATAAATCGGTCATCGCGCAGGCGATCGAACTCCGGGTTCCGGTAACGATTCATGCAGCGATCGGCACAGACATCGTGCATCAGCAGCCGACCATGCGTGGCGATATTACAGGCGAAATGAGCTTCCGGGATTTTAGGTTGTTCGCAGGGATTTGCGCCGGACTCGAAGGAGGCGCGGCGATCAATATTGGCTCGTCGGTTATTATGCCGGAAGTATTTCTTAAAGCGGTGACCGTTGCACGGAATCTCGAACTCGGCGGCCGCCATTTTATTACCGCTAATTTCGATATGCTGCAGCATTACCGCCCGCAAATGAATGTACTGGAACGTCCGACGCAGCCTGATTCGAAATATTACAGTTTTACCGGCCATCATGAAATCATGATACCACTCTGGGCCGCGATGCTAAAACTCGCCATCGAGCGTTCGACGAAATAAATAAATGAAGGGCGTTCTTATCGGCGTGATTATCGTGCTGGCGGTGCTCGGCACGCTGGTCTTTGCCGTCAATCAACGCGGATGGAAACGCAACGGATATTTCACCATCCCAGCGACCATCCTGATCGTGATCGGGATCTTCATCGGGTTTCAGGCGCTGGGCGCGATACTCACGCTTATCATGAATGGCGGCAAGCTCGATGGCGCTGAGGGTCTCGGCGCGCTTGCCATGAATGGAGTTGCGCAACTCATTGTCATGCTAGCCGGCGCATTATTCCTATCGCTCGCGGCACGGCAGAACCCGTTCGCCGTATTTCGACTCGAAGGCATTCGTGAAACGCCGGTCGTGGCATATCTTCTGGCGATCCCGCTGATTCTTCTTGCGCAGGCGGTCGGCATTGCAATTTCTTCGCTGTGGATTCGGCTCTTCGAATTTTTTCCTGGCTTCTACAGCACGATCGATAAATTCGAAACCGCCGGCGATACGCAATTGCAGTCTATGGTGACGGCGCACGGGCCGCTTCAGTTCGTTGTCATTCTACTGCTCGTAGCCATCGTGCCGGCGCTCGCGGAAGAGACGCTCTTTCGCGGATTCGCGCAATCCAACATCGAGCGCAGCGGACATGGGCACGCTCGCCCGATGGTCGCGCTCGTTGTCGCATCGCTGTTATTCGCCGCTATCCATGGCAGCCTATTCAAGTTGCCGGGGCTGCTTGCACTTGGGCTCGCGCTTGGTTGGATGGCTTACCGGACGAATAATCTTTTTGTCGGGTCGGTCGGTCACGCCATCAATAATGGGGTCATCGTCTTCGAATTGTTTCTCAATCCGGGAACATCGAGCGCGTCGGCGAATTCGGTGGTCGTGGGCAATACTAATCTCTCCGGCACTCAATCGTTATTATTGCTGGGAGTTACCGCGCCGATTTTAGGTCTGTTACTCTATCTTTTCGCGCGCGCAACAGCGCATACCGTTTCGAGATATAATTCCGAGTTAGAGATCGAATCGCTGCACGGGCCGCTGCCATTTACTCACGATAACCACGACGCATCCCAATGAGCAACCTGACACAACGCATTTTAGTAGCTCTCATCGGTATTCCGATCGTAATCTACGTTTCGTTCAAACCCTTCAGCCTGCTCGGGCTTGTGCTGATCTTCGCACTAATCGCGGTCCACGAATTTTACGGACTCGCCAAAGTGAAAGGATTCGTGCCCCAAGTCGGGATCGGCATGACGGTCACCGCCTTTATCGTTCTTAGCTTCGCGCATTTCCGGCTCCCAACTGTCAGTCTTACTTCCGATCTATTACCACTCGTACTTATCCTCGGCGTTATAGCAACGATGACGGCGGAATTGTGGAAAGGCTATCCGAATCCGCTCGTACAAATTTCGGTCACGCTGGCAGGCGCGGTCTATGTCGGCATCGGACTCGGCGGGTTCTATGGCGTACACGAATACTTTTTCATTCATGCGGCGATGGCCCAGACCGCTCAGTCGGTCCCGGACTTAGTGCAGACCGCAGCCTATTTTACGATCGCAATGCTGGCCTCGATTTGGATTTGCGACAGCGCGGCCTTTACCGTAGGGAGAAAAATGGGCAAGCATAAGATCGCCGAAAAGGTCAGTCCGAATAAATCGTGGGAGGGCGGCATTGCAGGTCTCATCGCAGCGATACTTGTATGGTTTGCGGTGCGGGCGTTCGTTCCGCCGCTCTATAATATTTCGGTAGTGACCTGCATTGCAATGGGCCTTATTGTCGGCGTGTTCGGTCAAATCGGAGACTTCGCCGAATCGCTTATCAAGCGCGACGCCGGAGTCAAAGATTCTTCAACGCTCATCCCCGGCCACGGCGGCGTGCTCGACCGCCTCGACTCCATCCTTTTCGTCGCACCGCTCACCTATTTATATCTTCATTTGTTCGGAGTGTAAGAAATGAAGCTCACCGATAATAGGATACTCATTACCGGCGGCGCAACGGGAATTGGATTTGCCCTCGCGGAAGAATTTTTGAAACGTGGAAACACCGTGCTCGTGTGCGGACGGCGCGAGGAAAAGCTCCGAGAAGCCGCGAGCAAAGCTCCGGGACTCCAAACAAAACTCGCCGATATTTCCGATCCGAACGACCGGAAATCACTGGCCGAATGGGGAATTTCGAATGGCGTTAATATCCTCGTCAACAATGCGGGAATGCAGCGCGAGATCGATTTCACTCGCGGCATCGAGGCGTTAGAAGAGGGCGATAATGAAGTACGAATAAATCTGGAAGGGACAATTTACCTTACCGCTCTTTTTCTCCCGTATTTATTCGAGCAAGATAACGCCGCCATTCTCAATGTTTCTTCCGGATTGGGATTCGTACCGATCGCTATAATGCCGGTTTATTGCGCTACCAAAGCCGCCATTCATTCCTTTACTATCTCGTTACGGCATCAGCTTACGCCGGCCGGCCTAAAAGTATTTGAAGTGATTCCGCCGACCGTCGATACCGATCTCGATCGTGGCGCGCGAGAAAAACGGGGCCAGATCGATCGCGGAATCTCCGCAGAAGATGTTGCAGCGGCAGTCATAGAAGGCATGCAAAACGACCGTCCCGAAATCGCAATCGGAATAGCTGCTAATCTCGTCGGAGCCTCGAAGACTCCGGCTTTCGATACTATTTTTCAACGAATGAATGCGCCGCGAGGATAATCTGCCTTCGGCGCACGGATAATACAATGTCAATCAGCCGCTGTGTAATTGCTCTATGTTCGCTCTGGGCATTATACCCTGATTCCGGGGTCGCTCAAGAGAAGCTGCAACCTTACGTAGGAGCCAGTGTCAGCCTTAACCTCACTGGCAGATTGGGCCCTGGATTTGGTGTTGAGACTGGAATTGAACTCAAACATTTCTATGTGGGGATCGAATGGAGCATTTATGATATTCCTCTCGCAACTAGTGTCAACTATCAGGGGCCTCCTGGGGGTGAGCCCTTTACCCCTTATGCCATTACTGAAGAACAAGGTTACGGTCTGCATGTAGGTTATGTATTAGAGAACACCTTTTATTTCGGCATTGTAGCTTTGATTAGCAGGGGTCGCTGGATGGAATCCCCTAACTATGAAGTGAATAAAGAATGGTTTAACCTTGGCCCCGATATTCGGGTTAAGACCAGTGCGCCAAGCCATATATATCTCAATGGAGCTTATACGGTACGGCGAGGCTTCAAGTTTGGTCTCGGTTATTTGTTTTGAGATTTACAATATTAATTCCTACAATACATCAGACTTCTCCACAGCCTCTATGCTAAAGTATTTTTCAATACTATTTTTTCTTTCAACCTCTGGAGGCCTGCCCCATGTTGCATACTCACAAAAAGCTAATGTAAACCCCTATATCGGAGCTTATATAAATTTTCTGGGGACTGCATCACCAGGGATCGATGGTGGCCTGAAATTTAAGACCTTTTATGCGGGTGTGGAGTATAGTTATGCGCCCGAAACCGAAAACTTTTCAGCCCCTTTCGGCTCTGTGCTCTACCCGAGTTTTGAAAATTATTTCGGTATTCACGGTGGTTTTATAATTAATCCAATTTTATTCTTGGGTCTGGTCTGCTTATATAGTAGAGATCATCACTTCAACGGAAGTATTAGCCCCCATTTCGATGCAGGTCCCGATATGCGGCTGGATACAAGAATCGGCCTGATCTTCGGTGTAGCATATACCGTAAGACGAGGTGTGAATGCTGGGATTAATTTCCTTTTTTAGCGATGAAATCAATTGCTGCTGACCTTCGGCTTATTTCGTGCATCGGTGTAATTTGCATTATGGTCCACACAGCAGAAGCATGTTTGTTTTGGATCAATGTATCAGTTGAATGAATCGCGAAGAAATTCCTTGTGGCGAGATCAGCCGGCATACATACGTACCAGGCGTAAGTCCTTCCCTACTAAATAAAAATTGATGTTCGCCTTTTAAATCCGGGCCATCTTTGAGTAACGCGACTCTTTCTCCAAGCAGGTTAAGGACTTCCAGTCTAACATTATCGCAGTCGGCAGAAAGAACATAACCGATCGTAGTGCCTTCTCTGAACGGGTTCGGGTAATTTTGCTCGATCCCAAAGGTTACGTTGTTCGGTTGCGCGACAAAAGCATAGTCTGTAAAATCGAGATCGTCAATTACAAATTCGGTCCCAAGATGCGTGACGCCTTGCATATTTCCAATCGAAATATCAATGTCTCCTGAACCTGAGTCTTTTGGTGGTAGAGGAATTGAAAAATGGGTATAACTCTCATGTGAAGAGGAGTCCAACAAGAAGCCAAGAATTCCGTTATAATTTTGGTTAATGAAATACACTACAATATGAAGATAATCATTGCCGATGCTATGGAATTTGAACCATCCTTCGAAAGCTCTGGGCCTTCCAACAATCGGAAACTCTAAGGAGTCGAAACGGTATCTTAGGAATGATCTCGCCTCCACTCCGAGCGAATCGATGAGGGTCTCTTTTCCGCCCAAAGCATATAAGCCGCTATGGGCATCGGTGCTTCGGTAGAGTGAATGAGTGGTATCATTGGTATCAGATCCGAACATCCCACCGCCCCAGCCGTGTGGTCGAAAAACAGTAAATGTATCGAATGTGGGAGTGGGATCTACCAAGGTAACAATAGTATCGAGAGACCACTGCTCGAAACTAGCGTTCGGAATGACGGTTTGAGCGTT
>DASZLH010000147.1:0-7177 GCA_035552495.1 Kapaibacterium sp. (SeqCode)
TTCCACTATTCGATCTCCACTATCCACTATTGTAGTGACCCCTACGGGATTCGAACCCGTTCAGCCACCGTGAAAGGGTGGTGACCTAACCATTAGTCGAAGGGGCCGGGGAAAGCAAATATGAAATATGAATTATGAAAGATGAATTCATAACATCTTTCATATTAGCTTTCGGCGGTGATTAAACAGCTTGCGTTTCTTTCGGTTCCAAAACAAATCGCCCGCCGGCATATTGCCAGGCGGGCGATTTATTGCAAAGGCTAATCGTGCTATTTCGTTACTAAAATCGACTTCGTCGCTTCGTAACCCGGAGCCGAGAAACGGATCGTGTACATGCCGCTGGGCAGTTCGGACGCATCGAACTGGGTCTGGTAACCACCCTTGGTATGGACTGCACCTGCCATGATCGTCTCGACATTCTGGCCTAGTGCGTTGAAAGCCTCGATCGTGACCGGTGTGCCATCGACCGCTACTACGTAATCGATCCGAGCGGTGTTCGTGACCGGGTTCGGCACGATATGCTCGATCGAAAACGCCGGTTGGCCTGTCCGCATAAAGGTGCGGACCGAATTGTCGCCGCAGAGATTCGTGCCGTAGAACGGACCCGGAATCGTATCGGCCTTCACCCAGCATTCGGTATTGCCGAGCGAATCGATGAACGCGAGATCGCGCACCTGGAAGCTCGTGATCGTATCTTTCGCAACCACATATTCAAGCGAAAGATGAGCGATGTTATTCAACTGAAGGATTGGAGTTTTGCTCTGCACCTTGAGGTTGAGCAACTGATAGTTCACGTCCGTCGGATCGGTTGTCAGTGCCGAATCCATCAGATTGATACCATTCGCCATTTGCAGCGACTGGAAGACGAACTGATCGCGCAGATAGCGGATCGAGAACATTGCGCCGTATACTTTGGCGGTATCACTGAATGTACTCGTGAGCTGCACGGGTACGTCAATCAACTGCGCGGTCTGCGCCGTATAAATGCCGGCAGCAGACGGGCTTAGGACGCTCACGGTATTTTCCGTTTGATAGCCAACACCTTTTAGCTCGTCTGTGTAGGTAAGGGCTGGCCCCGATGTAGTATCGAATGTATAGATAATTTGTACATCGACCGGCCCGACCGCATTCGGATTGAATGTAACATTAAACGTCGTATCGCCACTCGGTCCAAGTAATTGATTGACAATTATCGACTGCTGACCGTTGCTGAATCCGAACTGGTCTGCACCGCTGCCGACAATCTGCACGCTATCGAGCCTGACGTTTTTCGTGCTACGGTTCGATGCGGTCACCGTCGCCGTACCATTTTGACAGATGTAAATGGTATGGTAATCGTGTCCCGTCCCAAGCACGGCTACATTGCTGGAATGTCCGGTCATCGTCCCCATGGCCAATGGCGTGCACGTAGGATTGTCACTGATAGCCGTGTATGATCCTTGCGAAATCCCTCCATTTGCGGGAGCCGTAAATTGAACGACGACATTCACGCTTCCTCCTGCTTGCAGGGTATCGCCAATGTTCGGCCCGCTCAGGACTTTAAAGTCCGTACCCGTGAGATTAAGGAAGTTCAGATTGGTAAATACAAGCGTTGTATCGCCGGTATTCGTCAATGTGAAGGTCGTCGTTTTGACGACGCCCGGCGTCCAGGTGCCAAAGTCATACGAAGCCGGCGTTAGATTTAAGATCGCATGACGAATATTTCCAATAAGCGCCAGCGTATCGGTATACACTTTACCCGAAGCATCATGCCCGATAGCAACGATCGAATCGTGACGTGTGGCAAACAGCTTAGCGAGGTCCGGATGGAATTGCAGATCGACCCAGATCGAGTCGTCCTTCGCAAGCGGCCACGTATAATTATCGAGTGGCATATAGCCGGGCTGATCGCCTATAATTGCGAATTCATTTGCATCCGGCCCAATAATATGCACTCCGGTCACGGTAATATCGGACCCAGTCGCTCCCTCCGATGGATTGATGAGATAGACTCGTTCCGTATCGTATTGCTCACAGATCACGGTGAAGCCTTGTCTCGGACGGTCCCAATTCAATCCCGGCTCTATGGCATAACCGAGAAGCACTGAGGTATCCTTGATCTGATGAAGGAATGGACTGACTAAATTCGTGCTCCAATTCATCTGCGCCGTGGCGTTTCCTTTGACCGTTGGCTTAAAGCAGAAGTTTAGATTATCGCTCTTACCTGGCTGAATTGTATCCGGCAGTTTCGACTCGTCATTAAAGGTAAATTCACCGGATATATTTTCCAATATCCAATTCTTATCGATGATAAGAGGTGCATTGCCAACATTCGAAATTTTAACATTATGGCAGGAAGTACCTCCGACCGGTACATTCCCGAAATCCCAGTCGGTTGCAACAATGATCGGAGTCACGCCATTAGCCACGATCTTGAAATTCGAATCGAGACAGCCGATTTGCAGCGGGATCGAATCGAAATGGTGCAGCGTGTCCGTCGATGCAAAGCAGATCGTGTAACGAACGGAATCGCCGGCCTTGAGTGTCGCCGGCAACGATGGAACGGTCGTAAGTGTGAAGCTCGGATCGTTGATGGACAGGGCCGCAGGTCCGACAACGACAGAATCCCCGGCGCCGGTTGCAACGACTCGGATGCTGAACGTCGAGCAGACGCTCGTTCCCACGGGCACATTACTCATTACGGCATTCGTCGCGGAGAACGCAAAATTCTGCGCTGTATAATGGAATTCATAGACCGTATCGTGGCCCGCGCGATCGACGACCCAAAGAGCCGCATACGCGTTCTGCGTAAGATCATTAACGTCGATTGTAAAACTCACGCTGGTATCGCCCGGTACAAAGTTCGGCGGGTTGTTCGCATCGAACGATACATTGTAACTGACGCGAGCCGGATGTGCATAGTAGCCGTTCGGATCTTCGAGCAGCATTACATCCGCAATGCCTTCATCGGCCGTGCGGTCGAACAATTGAATATTCCAATGATCGCAGTTCGGTGTAATCTTAATGCGCGGCACATTTGTCATGTCCATCGTACCGTACGCCTGACCGCATGGTGCGGCATATCCCCAGCCATCTTTGTAACGACCTTGCGTACGTCCATACGAGTAACAGGCAAACGGCGTGTTGCCGCTAATGAGATAATCGCCCGATGGGAGCTGATACGTTAAGCCAACCAGTTCGGGATGCAGAGGAATATTATACTGCTTTTGCTTCGTTAAACTGCCCAGCTTTTTCGGCGCATTGCCATTGTAGGATATAAGGATATTGGTCAACGAATCCGCATAAGTAATGATATTGATGAACTCATATCCATTATAAGCCGAATTCTGCGGTATCTTAAATATCGTATTCAACTGAAAGCGATTGTATGGCACGACATCCATTTCGTTCGCGCAGCGATATGTTGTTTCGTCGAGCTTTTGGTCTCCACCGTTACCTTGTGGCGTCCCGCCTTTTTCGGTATTCCCCCCGCCCGGATCGAAATCGTGCTGTCCCTGAAAATATTGATATTGGACAATGTACGCTTTTTTAGGATTATGCGCCGTATCGAGCGACGTCACGACCATATCGACACCATCCAAAATATTTTCATAGGTTGCGGGCGGAGACTGATATAAGGTAACTCCGCGAGGATAAGGTGTTCCGCTATTCTGGTCCCATAGATTGATATTCAGACCAGTTTTATCATTCGTAAATACGCGATACATATCGCCCTCTCCGGATTGTAATAACCGAGGGACTTCTGGTGCGGGCATCGACGGAATCGAGGGATAGTCCGAACCCCAGGCTTCGACCGGAGTCATCTCTTCGACCATTGCGTCGCGAATATCGTTATCGAGCGTCGTCCAATATCCAGAGGGGTCGCCTAAGAGAGCGCGTTCCTGACCACCGAGCACCGCAATCGGTTTATCGGAAAGGACGGTCGAACCGGAAAGATCGTTCGAAGGATCGACCGACAGCGAGCGTACCCAATAGACTTGCCCGCGGTTCAGCGTGATCGAGACCGGATGTGGATTGCCGTTATGTCCTCCTCCCGAATTTACGCCGACCACTCCAGAGCAGGTCGTCGAATTCGGGACAAAAACGATCTTCGTATTGTCATACGCAGCGATGATCAAAAATTCAGAACTGGACGAATCGCGGTTGATAAAACCGGGATTATTCTGAAGTGGATTATCGAACCAGCTTGCAATGTCGTAACTCTTGCCGAGTGCGGAGGTCGGGACGGCCTGGTACATTCCTCCGGCACACGATCCTTCCGTATAGACTTGAACCGTAATAGGGTACTTCGATTTAATATGCGCTGCCTTAAATTCGGGCTGCTCACCTGGCCGCGCCGGCGACAATTGCGATTGATCCAGAGGAATTTCGAGCGCGCGTCCGGCTTGAATCGTTTTTGAAGCAGCCTGGAATTCGTTACCCGATTGATCGAAATACGAAATAGTGACTGAATTGTTATTCTGATACGAGCCGACAAGCGCCCATAAAACTTCCTGGCTTCCATTCCAGGAACCGGGATGTGGAATGCCCGGCATAAAGCCGATATAGAAATCGCGACCGTCGGCGGGAATACCAGAGTTCTGAGCGTGCGACTCCTGAACAAGGCCGCACTCTGTAAGACCGATTATCCCTGCGAGGAACGCAATTAAAAAAAACGAGTGCAAAACGCGAGTGTGAAGCTGTAACGAATGGTCCATAGTTATGATATGAGTTATGGCGCTTCCACGGTCAATAGACGCCCGATGATGTTGCAAAACTTACTCTTCTAAAAAACGTGCGCTGAAGGTGCCCGCAACATACGGAGACACCAAGTAATGTGGATGAAAGACAAAACGCAGAATGAACGATAGGAAAGCATCCGTAAGCTTTTTAGCGATGTGATTAGAAACATCGCACATCGAAATTTTACGGTAAAAAAAGAATCCTTATTTACACTTAAAAGTGCCCGATGTCTTCCCTTCGCAAAGTCCTTTCTTCAGCTTGACTTGCTTAAGGAGCATCCATCATACCATTAAAGAACGCTTGTTACCTCCTTCCGTTACAAAAAACACGAAAGATAAAATGTGATTATCTCTTAGTCGCCAGGATCCTTTCCCTTTGAAAAAAACACCCCGCTAAGCAATTTTTTACACTCTTTTCTAAAACACGTAGATTGCAACTTTGGTAGTGTGTCTTTTGTAGTTACGCCATCCTTCTCACTTCCATGTGCCTTGCATTCTTCAATCAAATTGACATGTCTCTTATTCGCATACTTTTTTATTCAGTCCTTCTGCTGGCTAGCGCTTCCCTTTCCGTTCATGGGCAGACCTATCAGTGGCAACTTGGACTTCGTGGCGATTTTCGGTCTGTTGCATTTAATTCGCGCTCGAACGGTCGCACGATCTTCGCGGGGCCGCATGGCGGCGGAGGCATTTGGCGGTCCGACGATGGTGGAATGACCTGGGTTTTGCATAATACGGGTATTTCACCTTTTTCGATTCAGGATGTCCGTCAGGTCCTCTGCATTCCATCCGATACGAATATCGTCCTCGCGGTAACTCCGACCAGACTGTATCGTTCGACCGATGGCGGATTGTCCTGGTCCGATACGTCCAGCTTAGGCGGCGCCGATGGCGAAGCCTTCAGCTATCACGATGCGGACAGTACACTGTACTACGGGCAAAATGCAATCGATCCATTGACGACCTGGGAATCGACCGATTTCGGCTTGACCTGGATTCCCCATACTATCGAACAGGGTGGCGGCTTCTCCGAGTTATGCACGGTGGCAGCTTCGCCGGATACTCCTCCCGTTCTGCTTTCAGGCAGCGGAGATAGCGCGCTCGTCGAACGCTCGACCGATTATGGAACGACGTGGACGATCGTAGCCACTCAGGATAGTATTTTCGGAAACGGCGCTGAGGTCCCGAAAATAGTATTCTCGGATCATGCGATAAATGCCGGACATCATGGCATCGCCTTAGTGACGCGCTGGCTTTCTCGGCAACGTTCGA
Source organism: Kapaibacterium sp. (SeqCode) (assembly GCA_035552495.1). Lineage (GTDB taxonomy): Bacteria > Bacteroidota > Ignavibacteria > Palsa-1295 > Palsa-1295 > PALSA-1295. The sequence continues at coordinate 5,994 of DASZLH010000147.1, forward strand.
TGCTTCAAACCACCGATGGCGGAATAACCTGGACAAATACTAACTCGCCGAACCGATATGTATGGGCAATCGATATCGATCAGCGCGCCGTAATGATTGGTCAACAGCCTAATGGTTCTACATTTCCTTTGCATTTCTGGACAGGACTTTTTTTTAATTTGAAGGAGGATGCGATAGGTAACGACCTGGTCGACGAAACGACCGATGGCGGACTCAGTTGGATCGGCACAAACTTTCCCTCTTTCATAGGATCGATCGATACGGGTCTGGTAAAGCAAGTCTGGGTCCTGAAATACGATACGCTCTCAGGCAAGATCGCCGTTGCTACCGACGCCGGTATTTTTGTTACGAATACACGGTTGGGAGTAAAACAAATAGTGCCAGTAAATACAGCGATTGATATTACTCATACCACCACAACACTTCGCATCGATAACTCGGGTGAACCGATAGAGAGCGTCGAGTTATACGACATACTTGGTCGTTTAATGTTTCAAACCGAGTCGAAAGGAAGCATCTATCAGATCGGCACAACGAATTTTTCGGCTGGAGTATATCTGCTAAAGATAAACTTATCAAGCGGGCCGCCTTATCTGAAATTATTATCTCTTCCTTGATCTCGATACCTACTTAACCCATGTCTCTTCCTTCGATATTTCCTCATCGGTCTCGGTCAACTTTGTTGATGATGCGCCTGCTTTTTGCACTGATGATGGTATCGCTTTGGTCTTCCGTTGCAACTGCACAGAATTATGATTGGAGCCTGGCACTGCGAGGGATTTTTCATGCGGTAGCATTTAATCCACTCTCGAATGGGAAAATTATTTTTGCTGGATCGCGGAGCAACGGAGTCTTTCGTTCGGACGATGGCGGCCAGACCTGGGTAAACCGGAGTGGCGGACAAAGTATGAGTGACATTCATCAGGTACTCTGCATTCCCAGCGATACCGGAGTCGTACTGGCTGTGACATCTTCCCAATTTTTCCGCTCGACGGATGGCGGCATGACGTGGGCCGATTATTCCGATAGCCTCTTCGGCGATAATGGTGAAGTCCTCTCCTACCATCAAGCCGATGACATTATTTATTATGGAGACTACGGATATGAAGAAAATGGATACAATAATCCAGTCTGGATGTCTAAAGATCGTGGTGCAACATGGTCCCTCGCTGGTCATAACACGA
>DASZLH010000148.1:0-7557 GCA_035552495.1 Kapaibacterium sp. (SeqCode)
ATCGCACGACCGCCATTGCAATCAATGTGCTGGCATTGGTTATTGCCATTCCGATCGCAGTAAATCTCGGTCGCGAGTTCATGCCGCCGCTCGATGAAGGGAGCCTGCTCTTCATGCCGCTGCTCACGCCGAATGTTTCCATGCCGCAAGCCACGCGGATTTTGCAGCAAGAGGATGCGATCATCAAAAGTTATCCTGAAGTCGAGCAAGTCTTAGGCAAAGTAGGCCGAGCAGAAACGGCTACCGATCCTGCGCCACAGAATATGTTCGAGACGATCATTCTCCTCAAACCGCGCGACCAATGGCGGCCTGGAATTACGAAAGAAAAAATCGAGGACGATCTAAACAGCGAACTGCGTATGCCCGGAGTCGCACTCAGTTGGACACAGCCGATCATCAACCGGATCAATATGCTCACGACCGGGGTACGTACCGACCTTGGGCTCAAATTCTTCGGCAATAACTTAGATACCCTCGACCGGCTTGCGACTGCCGCAGAAGCGCTGCTCACGCCCATTCGTGGCGCGGCGAATGTCTCTGCCGAGCGGGTAACGGGCGGATCGTTTCTCGAAATTTCCCCGAAACGGGAAGCCGAGCGGCTCTATGGCATCACGCCGGGGTTTATCAATAATGTAATCGAAGGAGCGATCGGTGGAACCGCAGCCGGGACCGTGGTAAACGGACGCGAGCGGTATCCAATTACAATTCGATATTTGCAAGGATATCGCGGCTCGATCGAAGCATTGAAACAACTGTCTGTTGCGGTTCCCATTTCAACTTCATCCGCGCAATCGTTTCCGGTTAGCGAGGCAAGGAATGGAATGCAATCGACAGAAAGCGATCCCATTTCTACATCGGTTGGAATGCCGGGGATGGGCGGCGGCGCGACATTGGAAGGAATATCAAGCGCGACTTCGTCGAGTTTTTCTTCTTCGGAAAACGCAGGAGCGAGTTTGCTTGCGCCTGTGCCAGTTTCTACGGTACAATTCGTTCCACTCGGCTCGCTCGCAAGCGTCGACATCAAAGACGGCCCTGCGATGGTCGAGAGCGAAAATGCGCTGCTGCGCTCGATTGTCTATCTTAATGTGCGCGGTCGCGATATGGGAAGCTTTGTGGCCGAAGCCAAATCGGTCCTTGCAAAAAAGTTGCGCGTTCCGGCTGGTTATACACTCGCGTGGAGCGGTGAATACGAGCAGCAGGAACACGCAGCGACGCAGATCAAATTTCTGATTCCGCTCGTATTCCTTGTGATCTTTTTATTGCTCTATATTACGCTGCGCGATTTCAAGGAGGCGGGTGTCGTGATGATGAGTGTTCCCTTCGCGCTGATCGGCGGCGTGTTTCTTATTGCGCTGCTGGGTATGAATTGGTCGGTCGCCGTGTGGGTGGGATTCATCGCGCTCTATGGTATTGCGACCGAGACGGGCGTCGTAATGGTAGTCTATCTGCACGAAGCATTAGATAAAAAAATCATCGCGAAATCTGGCGCGCTTACGGCCCAGGATATTTATGACGCTACGATCGAAGGCGCAGTGCTTCGGCTGCGGCCCAAACTGATGACGGTCTTTACCGCGATGCTGGGTCTCGTGCCAATCCTTTTTTCGACCGGTACCGGCTCGGATGTGATGAAACCCATTGCCGCGCCGATGATCGGTGGAATGCTCACGAGCGCCATTCACGTGCTCATTGTCACGCCGATTATTTTTTACATGCTCAAACTTCGCGCGCTGCGTAAAGGAACGTTACGAAAGAGCGAGATGACTAATTGGATGCACCATTGATTATTTATTTTACAGTACACGGATGACACGACTGAATTCGAAAGAAGTCCGGCCGCGAGCGAGATCGCGATTCAATCGCTACGGCTCCTCCGACTATAGCTTTTCTCAGAACCACACCTCCTGTTACTGAATGCCAACGCATACAAATACACTTTTAATAAACGACAAAAACGACATGCGACACTGAGGCGGGTTCTTCTTTCCTTTTGATTGTTCGAATGTTTGCCGCTTAGCCGCTGGAATCTTGCGCCATTCTTGGATGTCGCTGATTAAGTCAGGAAAAATGCAGCCAGTCGGATTGGAAGCAATCAACTTGGCAAAGCAGGATGGTAGATGGGATGACGCCTACGACTCCTCAAGTTCAAATAAAATCCCCGAGGATTTTTTGTCAGCGCTCGACCAAAACCCAAACGCAAAACAATTTTTTGGAACGCTCAATAAAACGAACATTTACGCTTTTTCCTGGCGGATAGACACCGCTAAAAAGCCCGAAACCCGGAAAGCAAGAATAGAGAAATTTATCGAGATGTTAAGTCGTGGCGAAAAACTTCATTAGCAAATCTAATTTGAGTAGCAATATCGCCCACGGTGGCCCTGGAGCTTTGGCATGACATGTTCGCCCGTTTCTTTATTGCGGCCCGCCGAAACGATGCCGCGCTCCATCGTTCGAATTCCGGTTTCGAGATAGAGCTCTCTACAGAGATTTATTCCTTTCGATTGTTGTTCCAACACCTTCATCTATTTTTAGACTCGCAATACTCCTCTCGGAGTGAATTTATAAGCCTTCATGTGGATCGTTCGGCTTGCGCTGCGCCGCCCGTATTCGGTCGCAGTCGTTTCGATTTTTCTCATTATCATGGGCGTGCTCTCGATCGAGGGCATGCCGGTCGATATTTTCCCGACGATTGATATTCCGGTCGTTGCGATAGTCTGGAATTACAACGGCCTGTCGGCAACAGACATGGAGCGCCGGGTGGTCCTTCTCGATGAGCGCGCGCTATCTACAACGGTCAACGGCATCTCGCGCATCGAAAGCGAGTCCATCAACAGCCTTGGCCTGATGCGCGTGTATTTCGAGCCGGGCACGGATATTGGCGCGGCGATCGCGCAAATTTCGGCTCTTGGCAACACGATTGTCCATTCCATGCCACCCGGTATCCAGCCGCCGATCGTTATTCAATTCAATGCGTCGAACGTGCCGGTGGCGCAGCTTACACTTTCGAGCAAGACTCTGCCCGAAGAAGAATTGTTCGACTACGGGCTGAATTTTATTCGAGTAAGTCTCTTCACCATTCCCGGCCTTGCGACGCCGGCTCCTTATGGCGGAAAGAATCGGCAAATATCGGTCGATATCGATCCCGCCGCACTTGCGGCGCGCGGTCTTTCGCCGAGCGATGTGGTGTTGGCGCTCCAAAGTTCGAACGTTATCGTCCCGGCTGGCACTGCGCGCATTGGTGACCTTGAATATAACATCGAGACGAATTCCAGTCCCAGCGCGATCGATCAATTCAATCAGATTCCGGTCAAGGTGGTGAACGGGCATACGGTTCTCCTGGGCGATGTCGCGCATGTTGCGCTTTCTTTTGCTCCGCAAACGAATATCGTCCGCGTCAATGGCCGCCGTTCGACCTATCTCGCGCTGCTGAAAAAAGCGAATGCCTCCACACTCGCCGTAGTGCAAGCCGTCAAGGATAAGCTTCCCGAAATCCAGGGGGCGGCTCCGAATGGAATGAATTTGAAGATCGACTTCGATCAATCCGTCTATGTTCGTGCGACGATCGACAGCCTCTTGCGCGAAGCCGTTATTGCAACGATACTCGTTTCGCTGCTCATCCTCATTTTTCTTGGAAGCTGGCGGAGTGTGGTCATTGTCTGCACCTCGATTCCGTTAGCGGTGATGACGGCGATCATCGGCTTGAAACTCACCGGCAATACGATGAACATTATGACGCTTGGCGGCCTTTCGCTCGCGATCGGAATGCTCGTCGATGATGCAACGGTTGCAATCGAAAATATTCACCGGAATAGATCGCTCGGTAAGCCGCTTACCGTTGCGATTCTGGATGGATCGCAGCAAATTGCGCTGCCGGCCATTATGGCGACGTTTGCCATTTGTATTGTCTTCTTTCCCGTGGTACTGCTTACCGGTCCGGCGCGGTATCTTTTTACACCAATGGCGCTCGCCGTGGTGATCGCAATGATTGCGTCCTATCTACTTTCGCGTACGCTGGTACCGGCCCTCTCGCGGGCTCTCATGCGTGGCGAAGCACATGCAGGATCACCGGAATACAAAGCGCAAGAAAACAAATCACAGCAATCGGGTCAACCACCCTCCGGCCCCCTTCCTTCGAAGGGCTCAGGACAGGCTCTTGAAAAGAAGGGGGGGAATTGGATCGCCCGATTCTCGCGGCGGTTCAACGAGCGGCGCGATAAGATTTTCGAGCGATTTCAGAGTGGGTATGGCCGAATCCTCGAGCGAATGCTCCACATTCCCGGATTCGTCCTCGTCATCGCCGGGCTTATTATGGTCGTCAGTCTCTTTCTGCCGAATTATATCGGCACCGATTTTTTCCCGACCTCTGATACCGGTATGATGAAAATGCACATGCGCGCACCGGTAGGGACCCGATTGGAGGCAACGGAGGATATTGTCTCGCACGTCGAGGAGGCCATTCGGCGGCAAATTCCAGAAGCTGAACTATCGACGATCAACGTCAATATCGGAGTGCCGACGTTCTACAATCTCGCCTTCGTTTCGACCGATAACACTTCCGCCATGGACGCGGATTTTCTCATCTCGCTTCAGGCGGACCATCATCCGACTGCGAGCTATATGAATAAACTTCGCGCGGCCCTTGCAACAGAATTTCCCGGCTCCGTCTTTTATTTTCAATCGGCCGATATTGTGAGCCAGGTCTTGAATTTTGGACTTACATCGCCCATCGATGTGCAAATTCAGGGGCCGAATTTAGATACGGATTATAAGATTGCTCGCACGCTTCGCGATCAAATGAAGACGGTCCCCGGAGCGGCGGATGTGGTCATCAAGGAAGTCCTCGACTATCCGGCAATTCGTGTCAATGTCGATAGGACGCGCGCGGCAGAAATGGGACTCACCGAGCAAAATGTGACGAACAGTATGCTGATTTCGCTTTCTTCGAGCGGCTTACTTGCGCCATCCTTTTTTCTCAACCCGGTAAACAACGTCAATTACAATGTTATTGTGCAAACGCCGCTGGACAAAGTAACAAATGTCTCCGATTTGCTTTCCACGCCCATTACCGGACAAAACCCGTTGCTGCCTTCCGAGCAGCAAGTCACCACCGCCACAGCGCTTCAGAACGAGCAAACGCCTCCGACGACAGCGACCGATCTTCCCCATACGCAAACGGAATCGCTTGGCAATCTCGTCACCGTAACGACAACGAGCGAGCCTAATGAGATCAATCACTACACAGTGCAGCGCATTCTGGATATTACGTCGAACGTGGAAGGGCGGCCGCTTGGCTCGATCGCGTCCGATATTCAGGCCAAGGTCAATGCATTAGGCAAGTTGCCGAATCAAATGAAGATTGCGGTGCGCGGGCAAAATGAGGTGATGACGCAGTCGTTCCGGATTTTTGCGCTCGGCATTATTTTAGCCATCGTGCTCGTCTATCTTTTGATGGTGCTGTGGTTTCAATCGTGGCTCGATCCATTTATCATTATGATCGCCGTTCCGGGCGCCCTCATCGGAATTCTGTGGATGCTCGCCATCACCGGCACAACCATCAATGTTGTCTCGCTCATGGGATCGATCATGGCCATTGGCATTGCGGTCTCGAATTCGGTGCTACTCGTGAATTTTGCGAACGATATTCGAGTGGAAGAGCACCACGATGCGTTCGATGCTGCGCTCGAAGCCGGCAAGACACGACTGCGGCCCGTACTGATGACGGCGCTCGCCATGATTATTGGTATGATCCCAATGGCGCTGGGCCTGGGCGAGGGTGGAGAGCAAAACGCGCCGCTGGGCCGCGCCGTTATCGGTGGGCTCATCATGGCGACGTTCGTCACGCTCTTTATCGTCCCCATCGCCTATTCGCTGCTGCGGAAAAAGCTGCCATCAAAACATATTATGGAAGAACGATTCCAAGCCGAAGAGCAAGGTAAGGAATTCGATGAACACGCGGAAGAACGATTAGAGAAACATCACTCGGATGCGCCGCACGCCGACCGCCTCGGGCAGTTGGGTGAAGGAGAAGGACATACTGCCGGGCCACAACCCGCATGAGATCATGACCGATAAGCCAACAACATCTTCTAAACCTAAGAACACAAAACGCCCTCCCTATCTGCTCGGAGGAATCATCGTTGTGGCGGTTGCCGCATTGGTGATCGTGATGAGCCTGCTACGGAATTCGAGCGAAAAAAGACAAGAGCATCAACTCACTGCCGATGTGGCAAAAGGGCCCATCGTACAAACAGCGCGAGTGATTGTTTCTCCGCCGGAAGATTCTGTGCAAGTCGAGGGCGATGCACGCCCCTACCAAAGCGCCACGCTCTATGCCAAGTTGAGTGGATATTTGAACTCCATTCGTGTCGATAAAGGCGACCATGTTTCGAAGAACGAGTTGCTTGCCACGATCGAATCGCCCGAAACCGACCGACAATACCTCGCCGCGGTCGCCGTTATGAGAAACGACTCCCAGATTGCCGTGCGCGATTATCAGCTCTATAAAAAAGCGCTGATGTCGCAGCAAGAGTATGAGCAAGCTACCTTTACGGCGGAACAGGCGCGACAAACGGTCGAACAATACAAGAGCCTCAAAAGCTACGAAGAAATCCGCGCGCCCTTTATGGGGACCGTAACGGCCCGTTATGCCGATCCTGGTTCGTTGGTGCAAAATGCTCAGAATGGAGCGACTAGTTCGTTACCGATTGTCTCCATTGCCGATTTGAGCAAGCTTCGTATCGAGTTATATCTCGATCAGCGCTATGCCGCGTACGTTCATACGGGAGATCAAGTAAAGCTTATGCTGCCAGAGCGTTCGGACTTCGCGAAAGAAGCTCGCATCACGCGATCGGCGGAGGAGTTGGATGTGCAATCTCGCATGATGCTTGTCGAAGTTGAAACACCGAACAGAAGAAATGAAATAGTGCCGGGCAGCACCGTTCACGCGCTCGTCCATGTCAAGCACCCTCGACAGTTGCAAGTTCCGGTATCCGCGCTCATTGTAAATGGAAATAATTTTTTTGTCGGGGAAGTCGTGAATGGAAACCTCTTTCGATTGGATACCGTGACCGTTGGCAAAAATTATGGAGAGACGATCGAGATCGTTTCGGGACTTACCGGCAATGAAATTGTCGCTCTCAACGTCGGGAAAACACTGTCTAACGGCGCACATGTGCAAGTAGCAAAAGGCATGACCCCGGCTATGGATTCATCGAACCATCGGACACATTGAACCGATCTTTTCAGTGGTGCAACTCTACAGAATTTCGCCTGGAAGAAGCGGAGATATTTGGGCTTATAGAGCCTCAAAAAAGTTGACGGAGTGAAGTTCGATTTCCAGGGAGGAATCCCGGTGCTTTGGAAGTTCCGGCGAATGGAACCGATTCTCTCCGTATGTTTTTTTGATGCAACTTGTTGCTGCAACAGTAGCCGCTGTGCAGCACTTTGTTGCCTGCAATAAATTTTATGGCAGTCAGGGCCTTCCGCCGGTGGAAAGTAATGAAGTATGAAGCATGAATTTTAAAAAAAGATTTGCTGCGCTGGTCGCGAGTGTTTTCATAC
>DASZLH010000149.1:0-5626 GCA_035552495.1 Kapaibacterium sp. (SeqCode)
CCCTCATTGGTGGATAAGAACACTCCTTCGCCATTCGTAGATGCGAAAAGGTCTTTACCGGCCACCGCGAGACTACTGACACTGCTACCAATTCCGTTGCTTACGAAACTCCACGTCGAACCATCATCCCTAGTTAAATAAATTATACCATTTTCTATTGCGAAAACGATCGAATCTAACAGCACGAAGTGTTGAAAGCGATTTAGGTAGCTGTCGTAATACTTAGATGCCCAAGTAATCCCGCTGTCATAGGAGATCCATACTCCCCAATCGGAGCCAGCGAAAAGTTTCGTTCCACACCGATCAATCTCCCAAATATAGGTCTGGGGTGCGTCTGTAAATGCCCAATGGCCGCCGCTATCAATTGATAAGTTAATTCCTTGATCAGTAGCATCCAAGAGATACGAGCCTATGGATGCAATGGAGTAAACGGCGTTACCTTGAGTCTGTAACGGAAACCAGTCGTGGCCAAAGTTGATCGAGCAAAAAAGCGATCCTTCGACATCACCTCCTTGTACTATTGCGAAGAGGTTGGTCCCTGAGAATACGAGAGAATTAATGATAGAATACTTTGGGTTTGAATCCATCATTACCCAATCCATTCCGCTATTGGATGTTCGAAAAATACCGCCAGCTAAGGTTCCAACAAACACGCTTGAGTCTCTCGCTGCGAAGCAACGAACAAATGAATTGAGCAAGCCCGAACTCCGGGGAATCCAATTCAATCCATCGTTTGTCGATTGAAAAACCCCCGCTCCATAAGTGCCGGCAAAGAGACTCTTTCCGATGTAAGCGAACGACCATGCATAATTCCCCGACCCTGTTATGTTTGTTGCATTCCAGTTTGAACCGCCATCTGTAGAGTGATATATCGGACCATCGTAATTTCCAGCGAATATTTCACGACCTGAGACGGCGAGGGAGTGATTATCAATGTTCCGCAAATTAGTAAGTGTCCAAGTAACTCCGCTGTCATTAGAGACAATAACCCCACCCCCGTAAGGTCCACCACTCATTCCGGCAAATACCTCCGTCTCCGAAATGGCGAGCGAGTTAACCCAGGTTCTTGCCCAGGATGGGCTTACTGAAGTCCAATCTGAACCGTTGTCAGTCGAAAGATAGATGCCACTATCTGTCCCCGCAATGAGATTCTTGCCATAAATTGCGAGAGAATTCACGTAAAGAGAATTACCCAAACCAGTATCCACCTTATACCAATTCTTGCCATTATCGGTTGAGCGGAAAATACCGGCACCTCTTGTCCCAGCTAGTAAATTAGTGTCGGCGGCAACGACGGACTGAACGAATGGAAAAGTCAACCCATTATTTTGGGCAATCCAAGTTGCGCCATTATCGGTCGACCGGAAGACTCCCCCTCCATCAGTTCCAGCAAATATATTCGAGTCAAATACAGCCAAAGCGTAGACATCATAATTTGTTAACCCGACGTTCGCTGGGATCCAGTCCTTGCCACTATCTCTTGACAGAAAGATGCCTCCTCCTAAAGTGCCAGCAAAAAGAGTTGTTCCGCGAACGGCAAGAGAATTAATAACTCCCCCAAATGGTCCATTCGTCTGCACCCACTGCGCGCGTAGCGCATCGGCATACATCACCACGAGCGCGGCGAAGAGGATGAGTGCGAAAAGTCGTTTCATAAGTACGATGAGTGATTGCTCCTTCCAATCTTCGTGCGGAGGGAAACGTGCCCGGCACGAAGCAGACGATTACGCGTATTCGTAGAGTGGCACCGTGGTATCCGGTTCCGGCATTTGCGCGAGAATTTTTTCGATGTGGCGAATCGTCTCGGGCGAGAAGAGCACATCGCCACAGACATCGCAGACTTCGGCGGGAACATGATCAATCACGACCACTTCACCATTATGGCGAACGGTGTGGGTTACGCTCTTGAGTTCGTAATGCCCCGGGCATCCTTCAATGATGCAGTTCATTCTGTTTCTCTTCTTTGCTTCGGTGTAATCCATTTTGGCAGCAGGAGCATAATAGTATATGCTCATTCAAAGCAGCGAAGAATGTCCATGGTGCCCACGCGTAAGGGCAAATTCGGTCTCGACATCCTTCTTCAACTCGCCTTAAGCATCTTGCTCTCAATCACCGAGAAAATCGCGATGATGAAGAACAACACGTACGCGATGGCGCAGGCGTAGCCCATGGTGTCGGCGGATTCGAATGCGCTGGAATAGACCTGATAGACGAGTGTCGTTGTTTTTCCGAGCGGGCCGCCCCGCGTCATTACGTATATCTCGGTGAAGACCTGAAAGCTCTTGATCGTATTCAGCACCAGCGCGAACAGGAGCGTGGGTTTAATAAGGGGCAGCGTTACCATATAAAACTGCTTCCATTTCGAGGTGCCTTCGAGTTCGGCGACTTCGTAGTAGTCGTTCGAAACATTTCGCATCGCGGCTAAAAAAAGTACGGCGTAATATCCGATCGAGATCCAGATGTCCATTGCCATAATGGCCGGCAATGCGAGTCCGGGTTCGAGCAGCCATCCGCGCGCAGGAGCAGCGAATCCCGCCATTTTTAGCAAAGTATTAATGTAGCCACTGCTCGAATAGAGGTTCGTGAAGATGAGCGCAATAACTACGAGCGATGTGACGCTCGGTAAAAACAGCGCGGAGCGATACCAATGCTGAAACCGCTCGACGCGCACGAGCAGCGCCGCGAAGAACAACGCGAAGATCATCGTGAAGGGGATCGTCCCGATGACGAAGATCACGGTGTTGAGCAGCGCCTGCCAAAAAAGCGGATCGTGCCAGAGCTTGATATAATTATCGAAGCCGATCCAGATGGTCCGGTTCGTCAGCGTGTAATATTTTGTGAACGAAATATAGAGCGCGTAAACCAGCGGGTACGCCCAGAAAAGAAGCAGCGTTATCAGCCACGGGGATAGAAGAATCCAGGGGGATTGTCTGAACCATGATTTGAAGAGATTTCTTCGATTCATTAGATTAGGTTTTCAAGGAATCTCTGATGAAGTCATTGCGAGAAGAAGTTGTGGAGCGAAGCGGAACAACTTCGACGAAGCAATCCTCTTCCCACATGGGATTGCTTCGTCGAATCAAACTTCCTTCGGTCGTTCGATTCTCCTCGCAATGACTTCATCGGCGTTTCCTTAAATATATGATCAATCTTCATCTTATTAATCGAAAAAATCTCTTCAAATCATGGTTCAGACATTTCCCCATAAATCTGGCGCAAAATCTTTCAGCATAACATACAATCGGCACAACGGAAGCCCGACGACCGTATAATAATCGCCCTCGATACGTCGGACAAAGACCGCGCCGAAATCTTCCTGAATTCCGTACGCGCCGGCCTTGTCCATCGGCGAGCCCGTCGCGATATACGAGCGAATTTCATCGAAGCTCAGCGCGCGGAACGTCACCTGCGTCGATTCGACGAACGACCGTTCTTCTTTCGTTTCGATGTCGATAAGCGAGACTCCGGTATGCACCGTATGCGTTGCATCGCTCAAGAGCATCAGCATTCGTTCGGCGTCCGCAGCATCCATCGGTTTATTGAGAACGTGATTCTCCAGCGCGACGGTCGTATCGGCGCCGAGCACGATGCCACTTTCTCCTGCAAGTTGTTCGGCAACATGCTGCGCTTTATGAAATGCGAGCCGGGCGACGTTTTCGGCGGGCGTGAGGGTTTCCTCCATAGCTTCATGAATATTCGAAGCGCGAATAACGACGCTCTGTACACCGAGCAACCGAATAAGCGACGCCCGCCGGGGCGATTGCGATGCAAGAAAAAGTGTGCGTGGCATGGGCTACAAAAATACCGCCTTTTGGAAGCGATTGGGGAATATCGAGGAAATAAAGGGGAAATTCTCGCGCCGCCCCAATTTTTTTTGTAAATTTACGGGCTGAACTTGCTACCGCTCCGCTTGGAAGCGTCCAAATCGCTCGGCAGCATCTAAAAAAGTTTAATTACGGACTAATTATGAAACATCTTTTACGCATTGTTTTTTTCACACTTCTTTCGTTTATCTGCGTCCATTCGATTGTGAATGCTCAGACGATCGTTCAGCGGCCCGCTATCGCATTCGAGACTGCGGACCGCAGCGTCCTCTATATCAAGCAGCTTAATCCAGATTCGGCGGTCCAGGCATACGATTTCCACACCATCGATCCGAATGAAATCGATTCTGTCCGTCATCTGGCCATACTGGGCATGACGCAGGACGGCAAGCGAATTATTTATGCTGCGGAATTAGGTTACGTCAGCCCGTCGAATTCTCAACATTTGGTTTATTACGGCCTTTTTAGTAGCGTTCTTTATCCCCATTATCGCGCATTTATTAATGGCGATATAAAAGTATTACTACTGGCTCCTCATACTAATCTGAGCTTCCGGCCAGTCGGCGCTTTATCGAGCGACGGAACCCAATGGTGGGTAACCTTCACGAGCGGATCGAGCGGTAATGCGCCGGTGCTTGCATTTTATCATGGAAATGTCGATGGGACTGGCACGATCGAATCCGATAGCGTGACAGCCGAAGTTGCAGGAAACAATTCGGCCCTTCAGGGCGGCTATCATATTTCAAATATCACCATCGATGCGACGAATAATAATAATATGATCGCTGTCTCATACGATGGATTGAACGATCAATTGGATAACGGCAGATTTTTGCTCTATGATTGGGCGCCCGGCCACCCCATTCGTGCAACCAATTTTACGGGTACTGTTAAAGCACTGCAACAAAATATTCAGCAGACCGATAGCCTGTTCGGATTGACGGTTCAAGCTGTGGGAGATGGAAATAACGTCGATATTGCACTTACAAACCTCGGTAATGTCCCCGATAATACACTGAAATTTTTCCGGACTAGATACAATGCAACTTCAGACTTACTACCGACTAATCGTTACCTTCAACGGTCGTCCATTCCGGACACCATGGATTTCTTCGCCGGAACGAACATCGGGCCCTATACGGAAAATATCTCTACCGATGCCCAACGCGGTATGGGTGGAGATGTTTCATTCTCTACTCCTAATAGCGGCAACGATACGGCAGTATTTATTACGCACGATTCGCCGGACGCCGGCAATGTTCCCGGAAGAAATCAACGCTCGGCTATCTTCATGCAGGATTTTGCCACGGGATCGACGACGATGGTCTATAACAATCCCGCCGCGCAGGAGCTACAGCCGGTGTTCGTGACCATGCCGTACCTCATTCCGCCTATTGTGCACGATACTGGGATTATGGTGAAACCAACTACACTCACATTCGCAGCGACCGATACAGCCTCGATGAGCGCTTCGCAGAATATTACTATCACCGATACATCGGCCTTTGCTCCGGTCACTATCGATTCGGTGACGCTTACAGGACCAAACGCTTCGCAATTCATTGTCGGTACGACGTTTCCACAAGGAATTGATCCGACTAAGACGCTCTCCGTTCCTATAACTTTCGCGCCGGTCGGGTTAGCTGGTCCTCGTAATGCGATGCTTACGGTCTATTTTGCTGTATCCTCCGGCGGCACACGTCAGGTCGTTCTGAATGGAACCGCAAAAGTCAAACCAGGCCAAGGCGTAAACGAAGATCCGGCGCTCTCGATCGATGTGAGTATCATGCCGAATCCGTTTA